>DHXQ01000029.1:12988-22739 GCA_002413755.1 Candidatus Saccharibacteria bacterium UBA5152
AAACCGCGGCGAGCCGCAAAATCCTTTTTGTTGATCTTGAGGTGCTCGGTTAACTCTTTGATACGCTCAGTGTCGATCGCAACCTGAACAGCTGCACCACCGGTGTCTTGCTTGTCTGCTTGCACGCTTTTAATAGCGGCTGATTTTTTCTCACTTGTAATCATATGCTTGCTATTCTACCAGATAGAGATCTCTAGCGCAACACCGAAGCAAACTCGGGATACGCAGTAGCGTGAGCACTGTCAGGTGCAAATGCCGGCTCGATGGCGGCTAATGATCCAACACTGTACCCACCCAACTTATCTACGTAGGTGAGCTGAGGACCATCCTCGGTAGTATCAAATGTCGCGCAGGCTTCGATGCGCAGACTCTCCCACATGTCTCCTAGCGTCTGCCCGGCAGCACAACGGAATAATTTCTCGGCCGGCAGTGACGATGGCGGCCAATCTTCGTTATCAGGGGAATACTTAAAGTGTTCTAACATATCATCTACCCTGTCCATAGGCAGCACCAGCGTATTACCGTGGATTCTGACATCAAGCGGCCCTTTCGACTGGGGTACGAGTCGGCCAAGTTGGCGCTGGGTGTCGGTACGAGTCAATACCCATGCCTCGGGAGATTGGTCACCGCCGCGGGCGGTAATCAATCCGTAAGAATATACCCCGCCACGGCCATCAGGATAGAGTGCAGCTTTGGTTGCGGCTTGGAACATGGCGTATAACTTAAAGGCTTCGATTGCTAGGTGGCCAGTTTCCCTAGAGAAATTAAGCCTCGGCATAGTTTCGATCGACATTGGGAGTGTCCTTTGTTTTGGTTTCGGATAAGTTTACATCCGGAATCTATATTGTGTAGTATAGGATTTTATCCACGCTTGTCAATAGTAGGCCAGGCCCCTGTTTTTCCTGTTATACCTGTTATACTTACACTATTAGTGAGAAAAAGCACAATATGCATAAGCAGTATACTACTGGAGTTGCTGCAGACTGGCGGCTAATTGCTCTGGATTGAGTGATTCGGGCGTGACGGCTTCGGATATATCATACAATCCGACAGTAGTGCGCCGCAGGTCGGACATCCAGGCGCCAGTCTTCAGTTCCCTGCCCAGATCCTCAACCAGCGACCGGATATAAGTACCACTGCTGACGTGGCTGGTGAATTTCACAAACGGATATTCATACGACGTCAGGTTATTGTTATAAATCGTCGCCGGACGGGCTTCCATGACGACTTCTTTGCCCTCGCGGGCCAGTTTGTAGGCGCGGACGCCGCCGACCTTCATGGCAGAGTAGATTGGTGGTGTTTGCATCAGGTCGCCGGTAAATACTGCCAGGGCGGCCTCGACATCCGCCTGCGGCGGCTGGACGTCCGATAGCACGGTCTTCTCGCCCTCGCCATCGGCGGTGGTGCTGGTTTCACCCAGTTTCATGGTGACTTCATACGTTTTGTCGAGCTTGCTGAGGTCGGATGCGCGGCGGGTGTATTCCTTGCCAACGAGCAGCACGAGCAACCCGGTCGCTAACGGATCGAGTGTGCCTGTGTGGCCAACTTTGCAGTTTTTGGGCTTCTTACCCTCGACGGTTGCGACAATGCGCCGCACATAATTGACCACGTCAAAACTGGTCCAGGTTCTGGGTTTGTCGATAAGTAAGAGGCCTTGCATCGGTACTAGTATAACCTTTTTGCTGTTTTCAGCCCGTCAGTACGAGACATACACTTTTTGCAATAAATTGTGTATGCAGGACTGGGCTGTGAGCGGCAATGCCTATCACTGCGGGCTTGGTGGCATCATCGGGGGTGGCAATGGCGGAGGTAACGGTGGTGGCGTAACGGCAGTGTCGGGCGCTGGGCTGCCAGGTCCCATTACGACTGGTGAGGTCTGGGTCATTGAGCTAGTGGGCGGCATGGGCATCGTGAAGGCTTGATCAGCTGGTGACATCGAGAGCGGAGCTGGTTCGGAACCGATCGGTGGCACAACAGGCGATGCGTTGGGGCCCGGGCCTGGTTGGACTAGAGGCGGAGCGTCAGGTGTGTCGATAGTCTCAGTTGGAACTGGTTCGACAGCAGGTGCTTCCACAACATTGATAGCTGGGATGGTATCGGCTTCGGCAGCCGCGTTCTTGAGTGCATCTTCGACGGCCTTGCGAGCATCATCGGCATCATCGGCGTCAGGCGCTTCGGCGGGCGGCTCGATTGGTGCAGGTTCGGCAGGCTTATCTTCTGAAGTTGGCGTTCCCTCTTCTACCAGAGCGTCGTCTGGCAAGTCTTCGGGTTCGGCAGCCGGTGTTAGTGAACCGTCAGAGCCGATAACTAATTCTTCTTCGTTGTGTGGGAATTCGGTATCAAGTTGCTCGACAGACATAGTCGGTTTGATTTCGGTGCCAGCCTCGAGGTTAACGTCAGTGCTAATGACGCTCTCCAGTTGCTGGTTGACGAGTTGCTGGTCGGCTCCGGCCTGGAGCAGCTGCGAGCTAACATTCATCGTCTCCGGGGTAGTCTTACTATTACTGAAGCGGCTGGTTTCGGCGACGATACCGGATAGCAGTGCGGTGGCGATATCTGCGTCGAGAATGTCGGCGCCCAGTTCGGTTGCCAGCTGTGTAATAAGTTCAGACAGACTGCTGGCTGTCTGGTCTTCCCAGTTGGCGATGCCAAAGTCGCCGCCGGGGGCATTGTTGATACTAACGACAACGGCGTCGTGGAAGATCCGGCCGTGGGTCGTGATAGCGGTGTCCAGATCCTGCTGGTGTTTGACACCCAGTGCCACAATGACGTCGACATTGAAGTCGCCGGCGTTATATTGCAGGTCCTTTTCGGTAATGCTGGTCTTGTACGGGGTGATGAAGATTTTGACGACGTTGTCTTCGACCTTGTAGCGCAGCTTGTCGGCCTTTGACTTATCAATGGCAATAATAAAATCGCGCAGGCTGTCGGTATTCTTCTCGAAGGTTTCGCCGGGTTTCAAAAATTCCAGCGCAGATGGGATCTTACCGCTAAAGACAGCGGTGGCGTTCTTTTTGTACTTTTCAAGCAATAAGGTCAGCGCAATGGCCGAGGCCAATTGGTCGATCGACGGGTTAGCGCTGATGGCTACCAGGATGCTATTGGCGCCTTTGATCTTCTCGATGACAGCCGGTTTTTGATTGCTACTACCCTGCACCGGCGGCTGTGGTGGGGCTGGTGCCGCTGCTGGGTCTGGGTTGGATTGGGTTGGTTGGTCGCCGTTCATATCTGTTGTCTGCTTTTGCTTTTGTATTTTTAATACTCTTACCGCCAGCGTAGCATAAACGGTATAGACTGACAAGTGGCGCGGCTCGTAATCTGCCCGTCACCTTTACAACACTTCCTCATATCTGGTATAGTACCTGTCGACTACACATTAAACTTTCGACAAAGGAAAAGTCCCGTATGCCAATTATCAAATCTGCCAAAAAGCGCGTCAAAACTGCTGAAAAAGCTGCTATCCGCAACAGCAAAACTAAGCGCACCCTCAAGACCGCCCTCAAAGCCTTCCACAAGGCTGTAACTGCCGGCGAAAAAACAGCTGTCAAGTTGCACGGCGACGTCCAGAGCAACATCGACAAGGCCGCCAAAAAGGGTCTGATCCACAAGAACAAAGCCGCCCGCCAAAAAGCCCAGGCTGCTAAGGCTGCCAAAGCTGCCAGCACCGGCAAGCCAGTCGCCAAAGCCAAGGCTCCAGCCAAGAAAGCTGCTGCGCCAAAGGCAGCTGCCAAAAAAGCTCCAGCTAAAGCCGTCGCTAAGAAACCAGCGGCCAAAAAGGCAGTCGCTAAGAAGACAACAAAGAAATAACTCGATTAAAGTCGACAATCAAGAGCCGCAGCAATGCGGCTCTTTTTAATCGTCGTTGGACAGGCCGATGAGGTACTCGAGCAGGACATCGTCGGCATTCAGGCTTTCGCGCTTCAGGCGCTCGTCGATGGTTGTCAGGTCGGCGACCAGCTGCCGGGTGCGAGCCATGGTCAGGCTGCGGGCGACGCCGGCGGTTTTGCGCACCACGAAGGGGTTGAGCTTGGCTTCGCGGGCAATGTCGTCGGTCGGCTTGGACGAGCCGGCGGCCTTGACGAGCGCCAGGACGTGCAGCTGCCAGGCCAGCATGGCGATGATCTGCTGCGGCTCAACCTTCAGCGCCCGCTGTTCAGCGTACAGTTCCAGGGCGTGCTTGGTGTTGCCAGTAAACGCCGCCTCGAGCAGTTGAAAGATGGTACTGCTCGGCGTCGCCGCTGTCAGATCGTCGATCAGCTGACGGGTAATCTTTTCGCCCTCACCCGCTCCCAAAGATAATTTCTCGATCTCATTCGCCAGGTAGTGTTGGTTGGTGCCGACCCGCTCCACCAGGTAGCGCGCGTCATTGGAAGCAATCTTGGCGCCCCGCGCCGCCGCTTGCTTGATGAGCCAGGCGGCCAAGCCGTTTTCGTCGAGCTCCGGGAATTCGGTATAGCCCTTCTGCTTCTTGAGTAATTTATAATACGCCAGCCGTTTGTCGAGCTTGGGCTCGACGATAATCAGATCGGTCGTCTCGGGCAATTCCTTGAGCAGGTCGGCCGCCTTCTCGGCAAATTCTTTGTTGGCTCCCGGTGCTTGCAACACCACCAACTTCTTGGACGCCAAGAATGGCAGGCTCTGCAGCGCTTCCTGCATCCGCTCATAACTTGAATCTTCGCCATCGAGCCGTTCCAGCGCCATATCAGCACCGTCGCCCTGCTCCGCCAAGAAGCCATCCACCAGTTTATGCAGCTCCGCCCGCAGGGCGTAGCTATTTGCTCCCGTCAGTATCGTTATCACCTAGACAGTATAACTGAGGTATGTGGCAGCGTGCATAACCATGCTTCGATGACTCGGTTTTTTGTGGCCACAATGTGTACACAAAAAACCGAGTCTGAAAAATCTATTGTGGACTATTTTACTTTGGTGGCGCCGAAAGTATGGTATAAACAATCTCAGGTATGACACCATCTGTAGTTATTGTTTCGAACCGTTTACCTATTTCTATCAAGCGAACGGACCACGGATTAGAATTCTATCCTAGCGTCGGTGGGTTGGCCACCGGCTTGGCCGCGTACGTCAACGATAAGCGAAATAAGTGGATCGGTTGGCCAGGCATCGCCAGTGATGACCTGACGAAGTCTGAGCGTGAAGAGATCACACTGGAGCTCCGCAAGAGCAACTGTTACCCCGTATTCCTGACCCAAAAACAGCTCGACGACTATTATAGCGGCTATAGCAACTCCATTCTGTGGCCGGTTTTTCATGATCTGGAAGTCCGCCCCGACGCGCTGGAGCAGCACGACAAGTGGTGGAAAGCGTACAAGTCAGTCAACTCAGCCTTTGCCGGTGTGGTGCTGGCGCTGAGCGACAACAACAGCACCATTTGGGTGCACGATTATCAGCTGATGAGCCTGCCACTGATGCTCCGCGCCGTGCGCCCCCGCGCCAAGATTGGCTTCTTTTTGCATATCCCCTTCCCGTCACTCAAGCATTTCAAGCAGATTCCGTCGGCCAAGCGGCTGCTGGACGGTATCCTGGGATGCGACCTGGTAGGGATGCACACCAAGCGCTACACTGACAACTTTTTAAAAGCCTGCACCGACCTCACCCGCGACCTGGTCGCACCCGGTCAAGTCATCCAAGGCACACATATCACCCGGGTGACCGATTTTCCGATGGGCATCGATTATGAACGCTTCAGCAAAGCCCGTGAGCTAAGCGCCGTCAAAAAGGAATACCGCAAGCACCAGCGCAAATATAAGGGCCTGCGCGTCATCCTGACCGTTGACCGGCTGGACCCGACCAAGGGTCTAGTGGAGCGGTTGGAAGCCTACCAGGAATTTCTGAGGCAAAATAAGCCGATCCGCGGCAAGGTCATCATGGTAATGCTAGCCGTGCCATCTCGCACCGAGATTATTGAATACAAAGAGCTCAAAGACCACGTCGAGCAGCTGGTCGCTGATATCACCAAAGAGTTTGGCACCAAGACCTGGCAGCCAATCGATTACATGTATACGACGATCCCCGTGGAATCGGTCACCGCGCTATACCAGGTGGCTGACGTCGCCTTTATCACCCCGATTCGAGATGGTATGAATCTAGTGGCCAAGGAGTACATTGCTTCACGCCCGCGGCGCGACGGTGTACTGATCCTGAGTAGCACCGCCGGCGCCGCCCAGGAGCTGACCGATGCCCTGATCGTCAACCCCAAGAAACAGGAGTCGATGGTAGACGCCTTGTACAAGGCAGTAAAAATGCCGAAGCGCGAGCTGCGCGAACGCGTCACGAATATGCACGCCCACATCTCAACCCACACCGTCCAGTCGTGGGCCAAAACATTTATGGGCACGCTGCAAAAACCACTACCCGGCTCAGCGGCGCGCACCACCCGCAGTCTAACCCGCGACCGTCAGCAGGACGTCATTGACGGCCTGCGCCGGGCGCGCCATCCGGCAATTTTCCTAGACTACGACGGCGTATTGGCGCCGCATATTATTAACCCTGCTAAAGCTGTACCGACTAAGACCGTGATGGCTGTTCTCGAAAAAATGAGCCACATACCCAATCTGGATATGGCGATTATCAGTGGCCGCAGCAAAGACGACCTGATGGCCTGGTTGGGCGATTTACCCATCCCGCTGGTCGCTGAACATGGCGCCTGTATCCGTGGCGAGTCAGTGAAGCCAAGTGCCAAGAGTAAGGGCCGCGGCGCGGTCACTCCGCTCAACTTGGCCTGGAAGCGCCTCACCAAAACCAGCCCGCAATGGCAGTTCGATGTCGAGCCAATCCTCGAAAAATACGCCGCCAATACACCCGGCTCACATGTTGAAGCCAAAGACTATTCGCTGGTCTGGCACTTCCGCGGCGCCTCACCCTACTACGCCCAAAAGAATCTGGTAATATTGCGCCGCATCCTGAAACGGCACATCGCCAGCTACGGGCTAGAGATGCATACCGGCGACAAGATTCTGGAAATCAAACCCTCTGACGTCAACAAAGGTGTCGCCGTCGAACGCTTACTCAATGAATGGAACAAGAAATCACCCGTTGATTTTATACTCTGCCTCGGCGATGACTACACCGACGAAGACATGTTCGAAGTCCTGCCAACCAACGCCTACACCATAAAAGTCGGCCGCGGCCCGACAGCGGCCCGGCTGCGCGCCAAATCGGTCGACGAGACGCACAATTTGCTCAAGAAGTTAGTACGTTTGCGCTAATTAGCAGGTCGCTGGCAGTAGGGACAAGTATGGGTACCTCGTCCAGCGACGCGAGTTTTTTCGATAATGGTGCCACAGCGGTTGCAGGGTTGGCCTTCGCGGCGAAAGACGTTGGCAAAGCCGAGGTAACTGCCCCGTTTACCTTCGGCATCGACGTAGGTATGATCGGTGGAGCCGCCCTTATCGATACTGAGCTGTAATACGTCGCGGAGCGCCTTATGCAGGTGTTTGAAATCGGCATCTTTGAGATTACGAACCAGCGTCGTCGGATGAATCTTGGCACCCCACAGGCTCTCGTCGGCATAAATATTACCGACACCAGCGATGACACTTTGGTCGAGCAGCGCTGCCTTGATGTTGGCATTCTTGCGCCGTTGCAGCCCGTCACGCATAATCTGCCACGTAAAGTCCTCGGCCAGCGGCTCGGGACCGACTTTTTTGAAAAAATCGATCTGCGGAATCTCGGCCGTCGGAATCAGGCGGACCCAGCCGAATTTGCGCTGGTCGTTAAAATACATATGCGCGTCGTTATCAAAATCAAAAATTACCCGCGTGCTGCGGTCGGGCAATTCACCAATCAGGCTGTCGCTGGGGTGTCCAGCACCGAATTGCACCGGCGCACCATCAGGCGCGGCGGGTGCACGATAGACGAGCTGCCCGGTCATCTTCAGGTGAATTATCAAGCTGTACTTGCTGCTAAGTTCAATCAGTAGAACTTTGGCACGGCGCGTCACTTCAACGACACTGGCGCCCACCAGGAACTGGCTGACGTCAGCGTCAGCATTCGGGAAGCTCTTGGGGTTGTCATCCGAGACATAGGTGACCGTCAGGCCAGGCAGCAAGCGCTGCAAGCCCCGCTTGACCGTCTCGACTTCTGGAAGTTCGGGCATATTTCTCCGTCCACGGCGTTTAACAGATGTATAATAACAGATATGAGCAATTCACTCGCCGACATTTTAGCCAACCGTAGCTTCGACGAGCCCGATGAGGCGCTGGCGATCAAAAGCTATGCCCTGGAAACCTTTGGCAAGACTGTCGCCGTCACCATCAAAGACAAAGAAATCATCATCACCGCGCAGAGCTCAGCCTTTGCCAATGCCCTACGCATGCAAACGCGACAATTGCAACAAGCTGCCGACACCACCAAGAAACTTATCTTTCGCATCGCCTAACTAGTGAGGATGACGTCGAGGTCTTGCTTGGTCTGGGTGGCATTCTGGAACCAAATTCCCTGCATGCCGACCTGGCGGGCAGCTTCTACAAACCCTTCGCGGTCGTCGATGAAGACACATTCTTGCGGCTGCACTCCGAGTTTGTCGGCCGTATAGGTATAAATCTCAGGGTCGGGCTTCATCATGCCAACCTCAGCTGAAGGTACGATGACGTCAAATAGCCCGGCGAGCTCTTCGTCGCTAAATCGTTTTACCAGACTCCCCTTGCCAATATTGCTCAGGAGAGCCGTCTTGTAGCGTGGCCGCAACGAGCGCACCAGGCTTATAGCGTCTTCATTGCGCACTTCACCCTTTATAATCTGAGCCCGGTAATCTTCGAGGCTGATACCAAGCCGCTCAACAATCCGTCGGTTCGATTCGTCAGGATGGATGATCCCGCGGTTAGCCAAGCGTACATTGTCGGTGATAAAAGCCCGGCCTTCAGGGTCGGTTTTTTCAAGCTCTTGGCACAATAGCTCAAGACCGTCGCCGATCAGCACGCCGAAGCAGTCAAAAATAACGGCTTTAATCATAATAGAATCGCACCATACTACGTAGTATACGGGAGGTTGCTAGAAGGAACGAACGCTGCTGGTTACGCTGACGTAATCAGGGACCTGGGCCACGAATAAATGGACGATGGTATCTGTTACGCCTTTTGATGTACCGATCTTGGAACCACAGGTGCTGGCCCAAAAACGCTGGATATCCTTGTCACCGTCTTTGATGCCCATGACGTAGCGGACTCCAGTTGAGCAGGCGCCGCGTTCATCAGCCAGGCTCTTAGTGGTATCACCTTTTGTGTAGCCAGCACGATCGAGAGCGGCTAAAAAGTCAGCGTACGCAGCAGAGTTGTTCGGATAAGTCTTGGAGTTAACCAGGTCGTTGTTGTAGCCCTTGAATACTTCAACCGCTGTCTCCATGTTGCTGACCGTAATACGAACCTCGTCGTGTGTTTGGTCGGCATTGACGGGGCCTTCTTTGGTAAGCTGTACAACCTTGGTAGAGTTGGTGTAATCAATCAATTTTGGAACCGTTTGGACAGTCTGGTTGTTGTGACTGGCGCCACGAAAAATCAGAATAAATACTACAATAAGTAGCCCGATAGTGACTAAGAATCCGATAATAAATTTCATAAATATATGCACCTCGCCGTTATCGACATTATTGTCAATAAAGCGTAGGCTTATAATAGCACAAAGTAACCGCTAATGCAATAGCATATATGCTGACTCAGAGTCTAACTGGCCATCGGCGTATCGTCCGGCAAACCCCATAGAGCATTCGACCCTATATTACGTCGCGTGCTTGTTTCTA
>DHXQ01000021.1:0-335 GCA_002413755.1 Candidatus Saccharibacteria bacterium UBA5152
TTGTAGGCGACAGCTGAGGTCATCCGCCCTGCCCCCTTAAACGGCGTGGTGTTCGACCAGCTACCGAGGCTAGCGTCGCCGGCGATCGCCGTTACCGCGACCGTCGAGTACGAAGCGCTGCTCGCCAGGCCACCACCGATAACGTAGAGGTAGCCGTTGTAGGCCACCACCGACGGCCGATAGGTCGCCACCGACAGGACCGTGCCCGATGACCACGAGCTAAAGTTGCCGGTCGATGTACTCGGAATAGCATACGAGACGGTCGTGATACCGGTCGTCGTGGCGACCGTCTTGCCGCCCACCAGATATATGGCGCCCTGATAAGCGGCGATGCC
>DHXQ01000021.1:666-985 GCA_002413755.1 Candidatus Saccharibacteria bacterium UBA5152
GCGATCAAATGCGAGGCCGTTCGGGCAGTGTTCAGACTGCTGGTCGCTGTCCAGGTGCCCAGTGTGCCATCGGGGTTCATCTTGGCATAGTAGACATTGGCCTGGGGCGATGCTGCCGATGAAGTATAACCCCCCGCCAGATACAGGTAGCCGTTGGCGGCTGCCACCGAAAACTGTTGCAGACTACTGACAATCGTGGCACCTGTTGACCCCCAGGACGATTTAATATGGCCATTGCCACCGTTATTGATATCCGACGTTTCGACGGCCGTGGTCGCCGCCGTCGCATCATTCCCTCCGAGGCTATACATCGTGCCGT
>DHXQ01000021.1:1118-3239 GCA_002413755.1 Candidatus Saccharibacteria bacterium UBA5152
CACCACTTGGCTCCGCAGCCGGCATCGGTGGCCAGCGTCCCATCATCGGCCGTGCGAGCATAGAGGCCAGTGGTGGAGGCACTCGACGTACTCGTGTTGGCTCCCCACATGTACAAATAACCGTTGGCGTAGCCGGCCATCGCTTGGGTGCGGCAGATAAATGGCGAAGTCAAGCTGGTTGCGGTCCATGAGGTGATCGTGCCGCTACTCGTCATGGTACCCGTCTCCATGACAGCACAGCCTCCGCCGTCCCCACCCAGCATGTAGACATACGGCGCATTGACGACTACCACGTGGCCAGAGCGGCGGTTGTTCATTTCAGCCTGGGCACTCCAGGCACCCAGTGTACCGGCGCCGGCGATCGTCGACATCCGGACGTCACTGCAGTACGTGCTGCTAACCGTCGAACAGGTTGTATTGGCGGCACCGTGAAAACCGCCGGCGACATACATTTTGCCGTTATAGGCCCAGGCGACATCTAGGAAACGTCCGGCCGGGAGAGCGGTCG
The DNA here is from genome assembly GCA_002413755.1 of Candidatus Saccharibacteria bacterium UBA5152. Taxonomy (GTDB): domain Bacteria; phylum Patescibacteriota; class Saccharimonadia; order Saccharimonadales; family UBA4665; genus UBA4665. The sequence goes on from DHXQ01000021.1 coordinate 1,627, forward strand.
TCAGTGCCCAGGTACCGAGGCTGCCATTACTATTGATGGCCACGTACTGGGTTTCAACCGAAGCTGAACCACCGGCACTGCTGGCATTGCCGCCGAGATAATACATGAATCCGTTATAGGCGACAGCCGCACCGGCATTGCGCCGCGCCGCGCCGTTGAAGGTGCTGGCTGTCGACCAGCTGCCGATTGTACCGTCGGCATTGAGCGGTGCATAAATTGTGTCATTATAGCCAACGCCAGAGGCGCTCGATACCGTTGTACCATTGTTACCGCCAAGTACATAAATGTACCCGTTGTACACAACCGAAGCCGCAAATGTCCGTGCCGATGACAACGCCGTGTTTCCACTTGTGGTGAACGACCGAGTAGTTCCCGGCGCACTGATCGCGGCGTACTGCGTATCGGCCAGCGAGGTCGAGCTGCCGTTTATACCCCCCGTAATGTACAGGAAGCCCTTGTAGGCCACCGAGGCCTGGGCACTCCGAGCTGTGCTGAAGCTGGTTGTCGTCGCCCAGGTACCAAGCGTCCCGTCGCCGTTGAGCTGGGCGTAGGTCGTATCACTGGAGGCGCCGCCCGACGTCCCACCGGTCAGATACAGGTAGCCGTTGTAGACGGCGGCTCCAAAACTATATTTGTAGGTCCCGATCGCCGTCGAGGCCGTCCAGCTGCCGACGGTGCCGTCGCTGTTAATTGGCGCGTACTGCACATCGGTCTGGCCACCGCTAAAGTTCACTGTCCCGGATATGACGTACAAAAAGTTATTGTAAGCCACCGTCTGGTGGCCAGTGCGAGCGGTCGTGAAGCTGGTAGTGGTCGCCCAGGTGCCGATACTGCCGTCACCCTGCAGTGGCGCGTATTGCACCGCCGCCGTCACCGTCGAGCTGCCACCGCCACATGTACCCCCCGTGCTGGGCGAGGTGATGCCGCCGGTGGCGTAGAGATAGCCGTTGTAAACTGCCGATCCAAACCGACAAACGCCCGACGACAAGGCGTTGCTGCTGGCGACCCAGGTACCGAGCGTGCCGTTACTATTGATCACCGCATATTCGGCGCCCGAGACGACATTGCTGCCGTCGTAACCACCGTAAGCGTACATGTAACCGTTGTAAGCCACCACGCCCGGCCAGATGCGCGCCGTGTTCAGACTACTGGTCGTCGACCAGCTGCCAATCGTGCCATCGCTGTTGATGACGGCGTATATCACAGATTGACTGGTCGGCGACGGCCCAGCCGCGCCACCCACGGTGTACAGATAGCCGTTGTAGGCAGCGATGCCCGAGCCGTAGTTCAGCGAACTGGATGGATAGACATTGGCCGAGCTGCTCCAGGCACCCAGACTACCCCCTGTCAGCTCGGAGCGCTGAACCTGGTTAGCCGTCGTAAAATCAATCATTCCCTCATTGTTGCCGCTGGTCGCAAAATCCGAAGTCGCCGTCACTACCACGCTTGGGTCGATCGTAAACGGCGTAGTGATGTCGCCCAAGTGCTCAGCCACCACCTTCAGCGACGAACCGTCCAGCTCAAACCTTGCCGCTGCAGCTTTGCTATCCCCACCCCTGCACCGTCTTGATAACCGGCGCTGGCAAACCAAACACCAGGAAGTTTTTGTCGCC
>DHXQ01000021.1:3524-3753 GCA_002413755.1 Candidatus Saccharibacteria bacterium UBA5152
AAGCCGAACACCAGGAAGTTTTTCTCGCCGTTCTCGCGGGCTTTTTGCACCAGACTTTTGTCAGAATCCGACCCATACGAAATATTCGCAAATAGCGACGGGTCAGCACTATAGATACCGATTCCACCCGACTTGTCGGGCAGCATTCGGGCCTCCAAGGTCTTCGGCAGGTCCATGTCATAACTAAACGACATCGTATCGCTTGATGTTTTATTTACAACGATATCTT
>DHXQ01000021.1:3800-7799 GCA_002413755.1 Candidatus Saccharibacteria bacterium UBA5152
AACACCAGGAAGTTTTTGTCGCCGTTCTCGCGGGCCTTCGTGACCAGCGCCTTGTCACTGTCCGTGCCATAGCTAATATTTGCAAACAGCGAAGGATCAGCGCTATAAATACCGATCCCGCCCGAACCGTCAGGCAACATCCGGGCTTCCAGTGTCTTGGGGATGTCCAGGTCATAACTAAACGACATCGAATCTTTCGTTGTTTTATTTACAACGATATCTTCTTTGAGACCGTTGTTTTTGAGCGTATAAATCGCCTGGGAATTGTCGGCCATCGGATAGACCAAATGCCCGTGAACGTTCTGCCCGGTCGAGAGTTTAAACTGTGGCTTCAGGGTAAAATCGAGCTGTGAATTGATGTCGTGATACGTCACACCCTTGCTGGCATCTTGCGGCACGTCGAGGGCGTACAGACTCTTGCCATCCTTGGAACCGTCCCCTACCCCCGTCTGCTGCTTGAGGGCAGTCAGCGGATTGTCGGCAGTTTTGTCCTGAACGGCATCTTTGTTGAATTGATAGGTCGCCGTCTGAGCGTCGTAGGTCAGCTGCTTGGTGAGGGTCTGGTCGGTGTCACCGACCAGTTTGAGGGCGGCGCTGCTCAACTGGTAGCGTCGGTCCTGCAATACATGCTGGAGTACGGGCATAGCCACCGCAAATACCACCAGCAGTGCCGCGCCGGCGCTGGCGGCACGCCAGCGCCAACCGTAGCGCCGATCAAGCCGCTGCCAGTTATGTTTCAGCCGAATATAGTATTTTTTGACCCTCATAAATACCTGCGAACAGATATCCTAATTATACATAAGCATGACCGGATATAACAGGATCAATTAGCGGGCAGCACTTAGCGCATCGCTGGTCCACTTCAGCTCATCAAGCAGCGCTTGCAGGCCGGCCTGTGGGCCGTATGGCTGAGCGGCGACGGCGGCATCGAGCTTACCATCTTCGTCGATGACTTCACTCATGTGAGCCAGTGCGACAAAGTTCGGGATTGGCAACGCCTTACTTTCGCTCAAGATTTCTTTGAGGTGCATAGCCGCGCGGGCGCCGCCCACAGTTCCGTGGCTGACAATTGCCGCTGGTTTACGAACCATCTGGAAGTCGAGGTAATCAAACGAATTCTTGAGGACACCCGGGATCGAGTGATTGTACTCAGGGGTCACGAAGATGTAGGCATCCTGTGCTGCCAGCTTGTCCATGTACCTCTGAGCAGTTGGATCGATTTCGCGCGCCGGGTTGTAGCGTGGGCTGATTGGTTCATCGAAGATTGGCATGGGGTAGTCAGCCAGGTCGATCAGCTCGACTTCCGTGCCGGCCAAGGCTTTGGCAGTCGCAGCGACCCAGAGGGCCTCTTTGGTAGTTTGGCGGTTTTTGCGGGTGGTACCGACAATAATTCCGAGTTTCATATATTTTTCCCTTCATTTTGCACACAGATAACAGCAGACTGCTCACGGATAAATCATCGTGGCAATCAGTCATAACCTATGCTATACTTTGTATAGTTTAAGCATAGCACCCATTACTATACATTGTAAAGTCTTGGAATTAACGAATATGAAATCTACAACAATCTCCCCCGCCCCAGCCATTTCAGCCGATAGCCAAATCGAGCCTCATATCGGCTGCATCGCCAGCGCCATGGAGATTATTGGTAACAAATGGACCGCACTGATCCTACGCGACCTGGCCAGCGGGCCCAAGCGCTTCGGTGAGCTCGAAAAATCCCTCACCGATAACCACGGCGCAGCCAGTATCAGCCCTCGTACCCTGTCGCAGCGCCTCGACGACCTGGCCGAGCATGGCATTGTCAACCGTCAGAGCTTCTCCGAAGTCCCACCGCGCTGCGAGTACAGCTTGACTTCCAAAGGCACCGATCTCCTGCCCATCCTGCGCCAAATGGCCATCTGGGGTGAAAAGTACTACCAATCGTAATTCGTTTGCCAAGTGGTCAAACACTTGTCATTACTTGCTTTTTCTTGCACTTTGTGGTATGATTGCATAGTTACCAAATTGGTGACAGATAGATGATGAGATTGGAGTGATCCTCGTGATCGCTATCAACCGCCGGTTCGTCGGGAGAATCTGCATCGTGGTCGCATTCGCGATCGCGTGCGTTCTCCTGATGGGCCAGAACTCGACGCCGGTGCAGGCTTCCCAGCCCACCCACGCCGTCGCGTACGACTCGCAGTACGCGAAGATGTACAACACGACGGTCGCGTGCAAGCCCGAAGCTCAGTTCCCCATCGAGGGAACCCGCAACGGACATGTGGTCGTCAAGACATACGCTCCGGCGGATCCCGCCCTGTACCAGGATGGCACGCCGAAGTACGACGAGCAGGGCAATATCAAGGGAATCGGCAAGGTCGTCTCGACGATCACCGTCTGGCTCCGGCCCGGCAGCTACGACGCCCACAACAAGCAGTACGACATCTCCCCCATCGGGGAAACCGGCTGCCAGGGCATCTCCAAGACCTTCACCGTCTACGGGCACTGTGGCCACTGGGTCAAAGTGACGGTATCGTTGCCACTCCTCTCGGGGGGCTACAATGGCGAGACCTACATCACCCAGGTGGGCAACAGCAACTCGATCGTGGCCACCCAGGTCTACTCGCTGTACATGCCGCCGTTCCAGCTGGCGACAACCAACACCACAAGCTAGGACTTCGGTCCCGGCTCACAACTCGGCTCCTCTGGGGACCGCTCGCCCGACAAGGGTAGGCTGGTCCCACACGGGGACCGGCCTACCCAGCGGTAGGATTACATTTTGGCCTTTTGGTCATAATCCTACCGCTGGTCTTTTCATTTCTGGACCAGCTTTAACAGACACCCTCACTGGGTGTTTTTTGATGCCTAGCGTTGCTGGCTAAGCTTTTTTGAAATCCAGCGCCGCGGAATTTATGCAAAAATGCTGCCCGGTGGGGCTGCTCTCGTCCGGGAATAAATGCCCGAGGTGGCTGCCGCAGTTGGTACAGATAGCCTCGGTGCGTGACATGCCAAGCGTGTTATCTTCGCGTAGTTCGACCGCGTCACCGCCGGCACCGTTCTGGATGGCAGCCCCAAAGCTGGGCCAGCCGATCAGGCCCGGGACCGTCGAATCGTATTTTTCATCGCTCTTAAAGACAACTGCCCCGCAGGCAGCGCAGGTGTATTCACCAGTTTCGTCATTGTGCAATAATTGGCCGCTGCCCGGTCGTTCAGTGCCAGCTTCGCGCAGAACATGGTACTGCTCAGGTGTTAATTTCTTCTTCCAGTCGTCTTCGGTCATGGCTTTGACTTCTTGAGCGTCCATCGCATCCTCCTCTCACCCGCGGGTGAGCGGGTTTTATGAATTAGGCTTATCAAGTTTATCAAGCTTGAAGAGTTTTATCAGTATATAAATCGTCACCAGTACCGCAAACAGGTTGATGAGCGCATAGATCATCGCACCGTAGGCAAAGTCGGCCTGGTTTGTGAAGAGATGGAGGGCGACTTTTCGCTCGCTGAGCTGAGCGCCGCCAAAGAGTAACTGGATGACCGGGTCGATAAAGCTGGTCACCAATTGTTTGATTACCGTCTGGGCCTGGGCGCCGATTATGAAACCGACGGCCAGACCGACAACGGCGTGCTCACGGATGAAGTCTACAAACCCGTTGACCTGATCTTTGACGAGTTCATCGCTGTTGAGCAGGGCGGCCACCGTTTGTTGGTGGCGTTTACGGGTTTTGGCATTCACGGTGTGTGAAGGCTGACCTTTGGGAGTTGGCGCAGGTTTAGTTGTAATCTGCACCACCTGACCATCCGGAGTCATGATAGTTTCTTTGAGTGCCACAGGCTTGGGGGCTGAGCTGGGAGTTTTTGACTGGGCTGAACCTTGGGTCATGAAGCACTCGATCTTTTGTATTATTTTGTTTTGGGGTTTTTGTGTTTGTTTGGTTTTTAGTTTTTTGTTTTAAAAACCTATCCAGTAATATAGCATAAGCTGTGTAATTTTGCAATAGTATTGTATGATTACATGCGGTCGGG
>DHXQ01000036.1:0-5561 GCA_002413755.1 Candidatus Saccharibacteria bacterium UBA5152
TAGCGTGTATACCATTTCACCACATCCGCATGTGTATATCCGAGAGAACTCACCTATCGTATCTGTTTTTGGCCAAAAACTCAAGACCGGGGTAAGTGGTCGTACAGGTGATCGAGCGTGAAGTCGGTGCGTACCAGCTGTTTGATGTCATCAAGGCTGACGCCCATCTTGACGCCGGGGTTGAGTGTGCCGTAGGGATCGAAGATCTTCTTAACCTTGTCGAAGACTTCGTAGACCGCCGGACCATAGACTTTTTCCAGATAAGGAGCGCGCAGCCGGCCGTCGTTGTGTTCGCCCGAAGTCGAGCCGCCGAGCGACAGTACGAGGTTATAATATTCATCCATCAGGCGAAAAGCGACCTGACGGTCGCCGACCTGCGACAAATCCAGGAATGGTTGCATGTGCAGGTTGGCATCGCCGGCATGACCCCAGAGGGCGACGTCGACATGGTTCTTCTCGAACAGTTCATAGACAGCCGTGATATATTCCTGGAAGCGCGCCAGCGGTACGACACCGTCCTCGATAATTGGTATTGCCTTTTTGTTGCCATTAGCATGTGATACAACCGCAGCCGATGCGTGGCGGATCTTCCAGAGTTTTTCCTGGAGCTTGGGGTCGGTCTCTTCGACAAAGCCAGTTTTGTGTTGTTCAAAGACCTTGCGGATTTGTTTGACGGTTTTCTTTTGGTCGCGCTCGCTGGCATCGTCACATTCCACCAGCAGTGTCACGGCTGGGAATGGTGCTTCGATGACGCCCTTCAATTGGTTCGGGTTGATCGTCGAGACCATTTCGAGCATCTTGCCGTCAACCATTTCGATAGCACTGGGCATATTACCCTTGGCTCGCAGCGACATCACGACCGCCTGGGCATCCTCGATAGTCGCAAATTTCGCCACAAACAATGTGGTTTGGGGATTGTAAATTTCGGTTTCGATCGTGGCCTCGCTAATGATACCCAGCGTCCCCTGGCTGCCGACAAACAGTGGAGTCAGGTCAAAGGTGCCATCCTTGCGCTTGATGTCATAGAGGTCATAGCCGGCCACATTTTTGGTAACGGCGAGGTTCAGATCCTCCAGCACAGTCTTGCTGTCTTCGAGCAGCGTGTCAATGGCGCGGTATACTTCGCCTTCAAAGGTTGACAGCCCCAGCTTCTTACCGAGCTCTTTTTTGCTCAGGCGATAAGTTTCGATCACCTCGCCGTTCGCCAGCACTACCCGCAGGCTGCGGATGAAATCAAGCGTCGAGCCATATTTGACAGTCTTTTCGCCGCCGGCATTGTTGCCGATTGCTCCGCCAATGGTGGAATATTCATAACTTGCTGGGAATGGCGGCAGGAAGCGGCCGTGGGTATGCAGCGTCTGCTGCAAGCGGCCATAATTGATCCCCGGCTCAGCCACAACAACACCGGTCTTTGAGTCGTATTCAACGATCCGGTTCATATGGGCCGGAAAAACCATAATAATGCCATTGCCGAGCGCCGCGCCGCTCTGGTCGGTACCGGCGCCGCGGGCAGTCATCGGAATAATCCGGCCACGCTCCGCCAGCTGCCAGGTAAAGCGGGCCGTCTTACGAACATCATTTTCATTCTGCGGATAAACCACAACCGATGGAGTGATCGTAAAAATACTGCCGTCAGTCGCAAAATAACGCCGCGCATCCGCCCCGGTCATCACCTCACCCGTCAAATGTTCTTGCAAATAATGAGCGATTTTACTCATCTGATTTCGCGACCCCTTTTACCACTTCAAACATAGTCATCTATGCTGCAATGATAGCATAATCGGGCGGAAGGCGCTCATGTTTAAACACCAGATTATTTCAGAAGATCAGCTGGCCATCAATCATGACCTGGCCGAGCACGATGAACACATTGTTGCCTGTGAGACCCTGCTGTTGCAACTCAAAGGAGTTAAGCAGACGTTACCTGAAGAAGTGCGGGCACTAGCAGCAAACTTACAGAGTCATATCTGAAAATATACTCGAACTGGACTTTTCAGCACCTCCCGAAAAATAGCATCTCCTCCCCTCTTTTTACGCCTGCGGCGTCGGATAATGTGGCAGCCGTTTTGCCGTTTCCCATATGTAACCAGAAGTTCACACTACAACAGAGGACATGAAGTAACTTTCTGGTTACATTTTGAAATTGGTGATTTGAGGGATGTTAATTTGAGAGGACTATCGCTTCACGAACCTCCATCCCTGCGGGATTTGGTGGTTTGAGCCCACTCAGACCAAAGCAAAAGCTCCCGATCGGGAGCTTTTGCTTTGGTGCGGATGAGAGGACTTGAACCTCCACGCCTTGCGGCACTAGTACCTGAAACTAGCGTGTATACCATTTCACCACATCCGCGGATAAATTGTAAAAACTACAGGGGTAATTGTACTGTCAAAGCCGCCAAATAGCAAGCCGCCAGCTATTCGGTAGCACTCACCTGGCGGATTTCCCAGTTTTCGATATTGTCGTAGCGGTCACTGTTGCTATTCAGCACGTGCTCATTGAGCCCATAGACCTTGCCATGCGTCAGATAGAGATAGCGCGGCTGGTACAGCCCGAGCGCCGGGACATCAGCCTGCCAGGACTGNNAAGTTCAGACCGCTACTGCGGGCATCGTTTTGGGAGCTGTGCCAGTAGACGAAGACATCCGGATCAACCCCGATGGAGACGCCGTAGAGTAGCGCATCGTACTGGTGGCTGCTAATCGAACGCTGCAGGTCCTCGCTGGATTCAAGCTTCACCTCTGCCCGCACACCGATAGAGTGCCAGGCCGATTGTAGTTGGCTGGTCACCAGGCGGCTTTCGGACATGTCCTGGGCATACAGCGTGAACCGCAGGGCCACGCCGTTTTTGACACGGATACCCTTGTCGTTCAGCTTCCAGCCGGCGGCATCGAGAATGTTTTGGGCCGACACAGCGTCAAAGCCGGCTTGGACGAGCTTCGGGTCGTAGCCCACCTGCCCCATGAGTAATGGCCCACGGACCGGATGCGTCACATAGCCCAGGCTATCAATGATCGCCGGGACATTGACGCCCTGCACCAGCGCCTTGCGGACTGCCAGGTCTGATAGCACCGGACTGTCCGATTTGAAGAAGACCATATCGGCAGCCGACAGCATAAAGTTATTGGACAGAACGCCTTTTTGCGCAATCAGGTCATCGGGAGTGTCGGTGAAATTGGCACCAGTCAGCTCCTGGTTTTTGAAGCTCAACTTCATCTGATCACTGTCGTGGAAGGTATGGACTACGAAACTTGATAGTTTGGGCTCACCACCATGGTATTGTTTGAAAGCATCAAGCGCAATCTGGGCCTGGCGTGTTTCTGGCGTATCGCCCGTCACTTCAATCGCTTTCCATTTGAACGGTCCGGAGCCCACCGGTTCGGTCGTATTGAAGCTATTGGAGCGCATCTCACCCGGATCAACATCCTTTAGGATGTGTTCTGGAATAATCCCATTGGTCATATTGTATGGAAACGAACCGAGCGAGTTTGGCAACGTAAACACGACCGTACTGGCATCGGGTGCGGTCATCGTGATTCCCTGCCATCCTTGGTTGAGGACCGACAAAGCGTCTGGGTTCTGAATCATCTTGTAGGTAAAGACCACGTCCTGCGCTGTCAGCGGTTCGCCATCATGCCACACGAGATTAGGACGGAGATGAACGGTATATATTTTGCCCGAGGTGTCGACTTCGTAGCCCGAGGCCAGGTCACCGACAAGCTGGTTGCGGTCATTATATTTGAATAGGCTGGCAAAGAGCAGTTTGGACACCGATTCATCGACCTGGCTGGTGGCGTAGAGCGGGTTAGAGTTGGTAAAGTCGCCGAGTATGCCTTCGGTATAAATACCGCCCGTGGTTGGTTGGAGGGTTTGGAATTGGCCATCTAGCGCCCTGATCTGGCCAACCAGACAACCGCACAGCAGCACGAGCAGCAGCAGCCAGGTTATGACAAAGCGCCGTACCGGGACGAGACGATCCAAACGACGGAAGAAGTATCGTTCAACCGTTACCTCTGTCGACTTCGCGAGCGCAGTTGCGTCACGCAGTCCAGATTTTCGCTTTGCCCAGAAACGATTACTCATGTGTACCCTAAATGTTATGTTGCGTGTTTATTACGAAAGAATACCAAAAATCAGTGACAGCGAGAAAACAACTGCCGATACGATAGTCAGTTGATAGACGGTTTTGTCCGTACCGCGGCGAGTCGTGTTGACCTCCGCGGTACCACCGATACCGGCGCCTAATGTAGCGCCGCGGGTTTGGACTAATATTAATATTGTCATTAGCGCCATTGCGCCAATCGTGATGTAGTTCCAAATATTCATGCTCGTTTCCGCTCCTGACCGTTTTCTAAAATTGTCGTTACTAAATAGTTTACTAGGCCAATGATGACACCTGCAAGTATTGCGGCCCCGAAATTGGTAATTTCCAAGGGTGCATACAGCTTGCTAACCAAGAATACCATCAAACCATTGACGATAACCATGAACAACCCCAGGGTCAGCAGAATCGCCGGCAGTGACAGGATGACGATAATCGGCTTAATGATGGCGTTGACCAGCGCCAGGATAAGCCCGGCAACTAGGATTACGCCGATCCGGTCCTGATAATTGATACTGTGACTGAGCAGGCCGGCGGCAATCCATAATCCCAAAGAAGTGACAAGCCAACGCATAAGAAAGCGCAGAAATGGGTTTTTCATTACCATTAATTGTACCACATCCTAGGAGTAGAGGTCGCGCGTCAAACGCTCTGATAGCACTTTATTACCAGCTTCAGTCAGCAACACATCATCCTCGATGCGGATGCCAATTCCTTCTTCAGGTATGTAAATCCCCGGCTCGCAGGTTATTACCACTCCAGCCGGTAGCGGCGACAGATAGTCACCGACATCGTGGACGTCTAGTCCGAGGAAATGTGAGGTGGCGTGCGGATAATAATGCCGGATCGTGTCATGGTCGGCAGTTTCGATGAGGCCCAGTTTTTGCAGCTCCTCGCCCATACGGACTTCGACTTGGGCTTCATACTCTTTGAGCAGTATGCCGGGCTTTATTAGCGTCAATGCATACGATTGCACGGCCAGCACAGCGTCGTAGACTTCTTGCTGACGCGGCGTGGGCGGCGTGCGGCTGATCGTCCGAGTGATGTCGGCGGCGTAATGGTCGACTTCGGCACCGACATCGAGCACCAATAATTCGCCGGCGCCCAGCGGCGCTTCGTTGGTAACGTTATGCAGTGTGCAGGCCCGCTTGCCGCCGGCGATGATCGGTGCGAAGGCATGGCCGGCCGCGCCGCGGTGCCGGAATTCGCGGGTCAGGTCGGCCTCAAGCTCGTATTCGTTCTGGTAACTCACCAGCAGATCAGGCGCAAACAGTGTCTGCAGGCTGTCAGTAGTGATGTCGATAGCCGATTGCAGCGCCGCCAGTTCGGCTGGCTGTTTGATCATCCGCAGGCTCGTCAGTTGCTCGCGGATGTCGACGATCTCGAGGTCGGGTTGCGATGATTCCAGTCGACCCTGCAACCGGACCCGGGCTGGATTGGTATACATGCCGGCCTGCTCGAT
>DHXQ01000036.1:5694-9290 GCA_002413755.1 Candidatus Saccharibacteria bacterium UBA5152
CGTCTAAGCGTTTCCAGCCGTCAGTATCATCAAGTACGGTGTGGATGCCGGATACCACCGTCAACACGGCCGACTCAAGGACGCCATCAAAGGCCTCGCGGACCGCGCTGCGGCCAGGAACAATCAAATATTCATCAGAGGGCTCAATTACCAGGATGACATCGGGGTCATTCAGACCGGTCAAATACCAGAAATTACTATCCTGATAGAACTGAAAGGTGTTATCACTGGCTTTCTGTAAAAGTCCATTGGCCGTCACCACAATCGGTGCCTCACCAGCGATCAACTGTCGCAGCCGTTGGCGATTGCCGACAAAAAATGAGTCAGAGAAATTTTTGTTCATAGGTAATAGTCTGGTTATTATAGCAATACTTGAACTATTACTGGCGCTTTATTGGCCAGGCCAGATAATGGCGCCGCGGCTTTGGCTAGTCGTCTGGGTAATGCCGATAGCGGCAGCCACGTCTGCCGGGATAGTCGTCCCATTGTGGTAGGCTGTACTACTACTGCGAACATTGTAGTCGCCGCCCGTAAAGTTGGTGAAGAATGGATCGGTACCTGAGGATATATCCAGGCTATGTGATTCAAAGCCATTGTGCGCAGTAGAGAAGCTAGCTGTCGATTTGTAATCGGTAGTAGCCGTGTTCATCCATCGGGTAACGATCTGAGCAGTACCGCCGGTTCTGAAGTAGGCGTTGTAATCAAACTTGATTAGGAACTGGTCGGGCTCGGTATTGGTTTGACCCGTCGCGCCCTGGAAGCGGTTCAGGATATTGTAGCTGTAAATAACGTTGTTGACTACCTCAATATTGGCAGTATCGGGGCCGACATCTGTCCAGCCGCCATACCCAAGTGACCGCGCATCATCATAGACCCACAGATCAGCATAGTTCGCGTTGTTGATCATGGTGTTGTTGTAGATTTTCGTATTTGCCGACCCCATTCGGATGCCATCGAAGCCATTATTGACGAGTAGGTTTGATGCGATAATACCCGTATCGGACGCCTCATAGATTATGCCGGAACGATTATTATCATGAGAGTAGTTATCAACCATAATGCCATGCGAACACGCCAAGTCGCACCAGAAGCCGTGGCCATAGTTACTATCAAAGATGTTGAACTTGGCGGTGAAGCCGTTCATGTGCCCCAACTTGATGCCACCCTGACCACATGAGGCAGAACAGTTGGTACCGAACTTCTCGGTGTTGTTGTGGCCGACGTAGTTATTGGTAATTTGTAGATTATCAATGACCGTCGGGCCGGAGCGGAAGCTGCCGTTCGAGCCCATGCCGTTGTAGCCGTTATTGACTAGCACGTTCTTGTTGGCGATGCTGCCCTTCGAACCGAGGATTAATGCCTGGCCAGCCATCTGTTTGAAGACGTTGTTTTCTACCACCAGATTGGAGCCGTAGAGAGTAACAGCGCCAGAAGTCTGGTTGCCGATTTCGTTGGTGGCGTAGCGCTTGAAGCCAAGGCCTAGGATTTTGACGTTTACTGTAGCAGTACCGCCCATCACCAGGAAGACCGGGCGAGACGCCAGCTCGACGGTGTGGCCGCTCGGGTTGGTAGCGATATATATCCGCTTATTGGCCCAGTCGTAGAAGAAGTTACCCGACGTGGCAGCGCTCAGGCTAGTCACCTCATGGACATAGGCACCATCAATGAAGGCCATCTGTGGGTCGCCAGCGGCTGGGTTGGACGGATCGCCGTACATATCGTAGTGGGTGCACGGGCCGGTATTGGTGGTTGGCTGGGCGTTGTAGGGGAAGTTATAATAGCCGTTCTGACAGAAGCTTGGCGTGTTCCAGGCCTTGTACCAGTGGCCGGCGCCGTCGCTGGTCCAACTGGCTGGGTCCTGGACATCGGTACCGTCAAACCAGACCTGCTCGTGCGGGTAGGCCTGAATGGTCATCGTTTTGTTGGCGATCGCATAGGTGAGAGCGGTGGTACTAAGATTGTTATACCAGTCGCGGTAAGTACCGGCCCGAACGACGATCGTACCGCCATTTGGTACCTTAGCGATCGCTTTGGTGATCGTCTTGAGCGGTGCGGCTTGGGTGCCAGCATTGGCGTCGTTACCATTGGTCGCCATAAATATCGCGCCAGTTGGGACCGTATAATTAGTATCGGGAATCGTATTGCCGGTTTCGTCGAGACCTAACGCATCAGTACCAGTTGCACAGCCAAACTTAATGGCCGAGCCGCCGGAAGCGGCCGTATCAGTCACCATGCTGGCACAGCCACTGAGCGTGCCGGTTTCGGGCTCAGTTGAAACAAATGGAGTCGCGGCATGTGATGCAACCAGGTATAGTCCACCCAGCACTACAAATACTCCAATAACGATCAGCGGCAGTTTAAATTTTTGTATGGCCTCATTTACAACAGATGGGATTTTCATATACGTCCTGTGTCTTTACGTAAACAATAGCATCATAAATCCGATTGGAAAAGTTTTTTGTCAATTCTACAGCGCCTCAGCCACCAGCTCTGTATAGCTCATTGTAATCTATGCAAACAGTAAGAAATAAATGTTGTAAGCAGAACTCACATGATACCCGGCTTGGATTATTGCTTACGTAGTTCGAGAGGTGCCAAATAACCCTTAAGTACAGCCGCTTTCTTATCACCCAGAACGATCGCCAGCTCGGTTTGTGTTGCTTCGCTAATCCCCTTCATACTCCCAAATTTCTTGAGCAACTTCTTGCGAGTAGCCGGGCCGACCCCGGGTATCTCGTCCAGCAAACTAGCTGTCTGGCCCTGACGCCGGAGCACTGTGTGATAACTGACGGCGAAGCGATGTGATTCGTCGCGAATGCGCTGCAGGAGCTTTACCAGGTTGGCACTGTGCGGCAAATTGATCAGCGTAAAATCCTCGCTCTCCACCGTGAAGCCGCCAAGCTTATGAAGGTACTCCGGATTTACTATCACTTTCGAGAAGCCGTGCTTAGTAACAATCTGCTCCTCGCGCTTGGCCAGGCCAATGAACGGAATGTCTTTCAGAGCCGGACTCCAAACTTCAGCCTGTTCGTTGCGCGCCCGGGTCGCCGCATCCAACTGGCCCTTGCCACCATCAATTAACACCAGGCTCGGACGGCCCCAGGCTTTGACGTTCTTTTCGCTGAGACGCCGCGATAGCGTCTCGTATATGTTTGCAAAGTCGTCATTACGGTCTTTCTTGGTCTTGAACTTGCGGTACTCTGCCTTGTCGCTGGCACCGTTGGTAAACACCACCATGCTGGCCACCACGTCGGTACCGGACATATGGGAGATGTCATAACCCTCGATTCGCTGTGGAAATTTGCCCAGTCCGAGCAGCTCGACCAGCTCGTTGAGGGCATGGTCCTTGCTGATGTCCAGGAACTCTTTGTCGCTAAAGATAATCTGCTTGTTGAGATTTTGCAGCGCTGTCAACTGGTTGCGTACCGTGGCCGCTTTTTCAAAGTCCTGCGCGCGGGAGGCCTGCTTCATTTCCTTTTCGAGTTCCCGAATGATTGTGACTCGTTTGCCCTCGATGTAGGCGATCAGCCGGCGCAGATTGGCCCGGTAGGCCTCAATAGTGGTCCGACCTTCCTCGAGGCCCGGGTCAAGTCCCA
>DHXQ01000036.1:9502-13350 GCA_002413755.1 Candidatus Saccharibacteria bacterium UBA5152
ACATGGCGCAGCAGCTTGAGCGCAATCCTGACCGATGTCAGCGAGGGATACGGGCCAAAATAGCGGGCACCATCATCGAGTGGCCGGCGCGTCGTGCTGACGGTTGGATACGGTGAGTCATAATCGATCCGAATATAGGCCATCGCCTTGTCGTCGCGCAGCAAAATATTATAGCGCGGCATGTAACGGCGGATCATCTCAGCCTCTAGAAACAAGGCCTCGATTTCGCTCTCCACCACCATCCAATCGGTGTCGGCAATTTCACCGACCAGCACATCGGTCTTGGGGTCGCGCAGCCGGGATTTTTGGAAATATTGGCGGACACGATTGCGCAGCACGGCCGCTTTGCCGACATAAATAATCTCGCCCTTGGCGTCCTTGTGGAAATAGACGCCCGGCTCGCGGGGCAGATCCTTGAGTTTGGCGGTTAATGTTTCAGATATCACGTATCTAGTATACCGCTATACAGCGGTCAAATGCCTAGAGCTCGAACTTGTTACTGGCGGATGAGCCGAGGATGCTCTGGTTGTCGCTACTACGAACCAGCAGTGACGCGGCATCGTCAATCGACAGTTCAAATGGGTCAGAGCTATCAACCAGCACCTTGAACGTCAGAGTTACGACAGGCTTTGCGCCTTTGACTGGTGCAGCTCCCGACTTAATAGACCGCGCGACGCGAACCAGTCCGGCCGTACCCGTATCGGTTGCAGCCTCTTGCGGAAATGCAGTCCCGGTATCAGCAGATACAAACTCGATCTTCTCTGACGGATATCGGACGCTGGCCTGTAACGCATTGACGCCCTGCGTGCCGCTATCTTCGTACAAGGTTACGCTGACGGTATCTCCAGCTGTGTGTGAACCATGGCTATCGAGTGATTGCAAGAATAGCGCGCCGGCTTGGTTCGTGACTGTGGTAGTCGACTTTGTGTCATGGTAGGTCATAAGACCGACAGATATCGCCACCAGTGCGGCGGTGATCAGCACAACATAGAATATAAAGCGGGTTCGCAGCCAAAAGGCCCGCGAAGCGCCACTCTTATTGATAGGCGTTTTGACAGATTTTGTCGCCGGTTTAGAAACACGCTTCACTTTTGTAGCCATTGTATGGATCCTTCTTATGCTTTTATATGTATTCTAGCACAACTTTACAACACACCAATGTAAATACACCAGGGCGATAGATGTAGTCGTCGACCCCTATCGAACCGTCAGCGATGCGGATGAGGTACCGATGAGATTGCGGTTATCACTGCTGGTGACGAGATATGATTGGCTCTTATCGACGCTAACGACCGCAGCCGCATCGACAGTCTTGAGCTTCTTGAAGGTAATCGTCGCCACTACCTGCTCACCCTTTACCGATGCCGCCTGTGATGAGACCGCCCGGACAAGTCGTATCACGCCGGCCTTGGTGGTGTCGGTCGCGGCTTCATTTGGAAATGCAGTGCTGGCCGCGACCGACACCAGCTGCAACGAATCGCCAGGGTACGTGACAACGGTCTGGACGGTATTTACCAGTTCATTGCCACTGTTAGCGTACAGCTTCAGCGTCGTTTCCTGGCCGACCTCGGAGACGGTTTGTTCCGAAGGCTGGGTTTGGTTCTTGAGGGCGGCTGAGCTGGCCTGCTGCTTGGTGCCCGGTACTGGTTGTGCCTGCCGGTCAGCTGTGCCGTCACCACTGTTGCGCGATGAGCTGTACATCGTGAAAAATAGCGCAACAATCCCCAGCACGGCAACAATAATAAGCACGACTATCAGACGTTTATGGTTTGCCGGATGCTTAGAACCCGGTGCCTGATGGAGTGGTTTTTCAGGAAACGGTGATGTTTCAGCCATAACTCCTATTATGCTTATAGGGAGGCTATTTGGCAATATTTGCTGCAGTGACAGCCGCGGATGGATTGGCGGCATGGCTCGCGGCGCACTTCGGACATTCAGTCTTACGAGCACACTTGTCGCAGACGACGATCAAATCATTACATGTGACGACTGAACAGTTAGTGTAACGGCTGGTCTTGCCGGCGCAGTGGACGCAGACACCGATGTCTTTGGCCTGATCCGAGAATTTGGTGCCCATCCGGCCATCAAAGACATACAGTGAGCCTTCCCATAGGCCGTCGTCACGGTAGGTTTGGCCGTATTTTACGATGCCACCGTCAATCTGGTAGACTTCCTTGAAGCCGCGAGTTTTCATCAGGCTGCTGAGGATTTCGCAGCGGATGCCGCCAGTACAATAGGTCACCACCGGCTTGTCTTTGATGTCGTGATATTTATCGCCAGCCAGCTCATCGAGAAAATCTTTGGTGGTTGTCGTATCTGGTACGACAGCATTCTTGAACTTGCCGACCTGGGCTTCGTAGGCGTTGCGGCCGTCAAAAAAGACGACGTCTTCGCCGCGCTCCGCCACCAGTTTGTGAACGGCGGCCGGCGTCAGATGTTTGCCACCACCGACCACGCCGTGCTCGTCGACCCTAAGTTCGTCAGCCGCGCCGAAGGTGACGATTTCATCACGGACCTTAACCGATAACTTCGGAAAATCGTCGCGCGCGCCGTCATTCCACTTAAACTCGGTACCCGTGAAAGCGTGAAAACTTTTTGTTTCACGGACATAAGTCTTCAGGTCCTCGATGTCGCCGCCGAGTGTGCCGTTGATGCCGTGCTTGGATAACAAAATCCGACCCTTCAGGTTGAGCTTGTCGCACAGTGTCTTCTGCCACAGCCGTACTGCCTCGGGGTCAGTAATCGGAGCGAATTTGTAATAGAGAATAATCTTCTGCATATGTCCAGTATACAAAATTACCGTCCGGTTAGCCAGTTGCAATGACGACAATAACAATAGCCAGGATGATCAGGACAGTCGTCACAGCGATAGTCGCCGCTTGCTTGTTGCGGATTTCCCGTTGGGTGGCTGGATCGAGCACAGGGCGCGGTCCATCGTAAGACTTAGCCTTGTCGCTGGCTGGCTGGTCGGGAGCATCGGGTTTGCCGCCTAAGAGTCCGCCGAGAATCAGCCCGCCAGCTCCCGCCGCCTGCGCACTACCCTGTCCGCTTTGGCTCGCACGCGGATGACGCAGCCGCGGATCCTGCTCATACTGAATTTCCTTCTCCTTCACTTCGCGGGCAATGCTTCTGGCAACATCACCGCCTTTGAGGAATTCGCCGACTACTCGGCGCAATCCCGGTTCGTCGAGCCGGCCAAGCTCCACCATTTCCTCGAGAGTCGTACCTTCAACTTTGATCTTTTGGGCAGCAATCATCAGGTCTTCATGGCTGAACTCGTTGATGTTCTTGTTGAACGGTATAATCTTGGCTGGAGCTTCCACGTCGGTGGCTTCGCGGTGGCGGTCGCCGAGGACTATTTCTGCGCCGTGCGTCAGTACACCTGACTCCGCAACTGGCTTGATTGCAACAGCCTCAACCGGAGCCTGCAATAGGCGGTTGACGAATCGCTCACGCTCTTGCTTGCCTTGCAGCTGCCGCATTTTTTCCTGAGCCATTTCTTTGAGCTGAGCTTCTTTGGAGGCAATCCTTTGCTGCATGCTCTGAACCTGGCGTTCCAGGCTGCGGCGGATAGGCTTGGTTTTGCGCTCGCTCGTTTCGGCGCCTTGCTTGCGGCCACGGTGGCGGCCAATGAAATAGCCAGCGATTGCGCCAATGAGCAAACCTCGGGCGGCAGCCGCCAGCTCGTTACCGTAGGATGGGAAGACATTCGGATTGGGGGCTGGAGGTGCCTGGTTGTAATAAGAATAATTTTGCGACCCACCGGTAGCATTTGGATTATTTGGGCCGGTTGGACCAAACGGATTCCCTGGAAATGGCGGACCGTTGGGCGGTGATGGGGGCGGCCC
>DHXQ01000036.1:13506-33044 GCA_002413755.1 Candidatus Saccharibacteria bacterium UBA5152
GGCGGCCCCGGCGGCTGATTAGGGTTGTTGGGGGCAGTGTTGCCGCTGTTTGGCGGTGGCGGCGGCATACCGAAACCATTCGAACCGGCGCTGGCGGCGGCTGGATCGTCTTCGGCCTCTGCTTCTGAATCTTCTGCCGCATCGACATCGATTTGTTCGGCGACAATCTTAGCGGCACTATCTGGTAGGTCAGTCGGGTCAATCTCCTCATCTGAGGATAAATCATCCATTGTCTTGTAATAATTGAACTTCGCAGCCACTTGCAGTACCTGATCAGTATCCTCGAGTGATAGCTCCCGCAGTTCACCCTCGACATCATCAAGACCCAGCTCAATCATGTCATGGGTGGCTTGCTTCAGTTCAGCTGTCTCTTCAGGGCTAAGCTCTGTCTCAAATTTTGACTCCAGTTGTTGCCCTATGTCTGGAGCTTCGGCAATAACCGCCGGTGACTTGTCGGCTTTCGATTCAGTCTTGGATGATTCACCAAAGTTTATCTTTTTGAGAAAACCCTCCAGACCACGCGACCGCTGCTCCACATATCCCGGCTTTGCTTGTTGGTCCGGGCTGAAGTTCGCCTCAGTGGCAACGCCTGCAAACCGGGTCGCCGACTTACCAGTTTTTTTGGTTTTTTCTTTGCTCGAACGACTACCGTCGCTGCCCGTATTAATCTCGGACGGCGCGCCGCCTAGCTCATAGGATGAAAATGACATAGTTACCTCTAGTGTATGCGAAAAAGGTTTGCTTTTACAAATTTAATAATATAAGATAAATTACAATATTTAGCAACCATAACCATAGGACGCGGCACAATGTACATTTACGGAACCAATCAGTCAGATACAGCCGCTCCAGTGGCGCGCTAATTCTTTCTCGCTTATACTAAACACTAAGCTCTACAACTAAAATCTACCCCACTGCCAGCATGCAGTGTCGTAGTAACCCTCGTACCGCAGGAGGCGGTATGTTATGAATATGATTAAACAACCAGACAAAGCCAAGATCACCTTCCAGTATTACTGGACCCATCTCCGAAAATTCCCACGTTACATCGTCGGGCTGCTGATCTTTGTACCTTTCACGGTGCTCATCAACGTCTTCTTCCCGACGCTGATTCTGGCTAACATACTGAGCCGCTTAAGTCAGCATGATTTCGTCAGCAACGACATCTGGGGCAGTTTTGGCCACGAAATCGTCGCCTACGCGGCACTGCTGCTGACCGGTGTGCTGGTTTGGCGCGTCATCGATTACATCGTCTGGCACCTCGAGGCCGGAGTCCAGGAAAGCATTGCCCACCAGATATTCGACAACATGCTCGAGAAAAGCGCTAACTTTCACGCCAATAACTTCGGTGGCTCATTAGTATCGAATGCTAATAAAGTCATCGGCGGCTATATTAGGATTGCCGATTCGATCATCTTTCAGGCATTGCCACTACTCTCCAGCCTGGTGTTCGCAGCTATTTTTCTAAGCCATCGAGCGCCACTGTTTGTTGTACTATTGCTGATATTCGCAACTGGTTTCATCGTCTTGGCCTTCACTGTGTCGATTCCGGTTCGCCGCGCCGGCCGCGAGCACTCAGCTGCTGAAAGCCGGCAAACCGGTTTCCTCGCGGATGCGATTACCAATGTCATGATCATCAAGAGTTTCGCCCGGGGTCATCACGAGCGCCGGCGCTACAAACAGTCGACCGACGAGACACGGCGGCTACTCTTCGCGGTCTCACATAAGTCACAGCTGCAGATGAGCTCACTGGGACTACTGAGCCGCACTATCTCATCAGTCGCCATCATTGTGGCCGTCATTAGTGTCATGAAGTTCCATGCCAACATCGGTACGGTCTTCCTGATATTGGCGTACACCAACGGTATCGTCAACGACCTGTTTAACTTCGGTAACCAGTCACTGCGTAACTTCAACCGCGCCATCGGTGATGCCAGCGATATGATCGGCCTGCTAGCGCAGCCGCCCGAAGTCACCGACCCGGCAAAGCCTGAAAAGTCTCGGATCAAAACCGGCGAGATCGAGTTTGCTAACGTCACCTTCCAACATGCTGGCTCAGATGATGCCCTCTTTGATAAGTTGAGTATCCACATCAAACACGGCGAGAAAATTGGCCTGGTTGGGCACTCAGGCTCCGGCAAAACGACACTCACCAGACTGCTGCTACGATTTAGTGATATCGACGATGGCCAGATCCTAATCGACGGCCAAAATATCGCCAAAATCACTCAGGACGACCTGCACCGCCAGATTGCCTACGTCCCGCAGGAGCCAATGCTGTTCCACCGCAGCATTGCCGAAAACATTGCCTACGGTTACCCACAGGCCACCCAAGATGACATCAGCCGCATCGCCAAGCAGGCCCACGCCGATGAATTCATCCGCACCCTGCCGCTCGGTTACCAGACACTGGTCGGCGAACGAGGTGTCAAGCTATCCGGCGGCCAACGCCAACGAGTCGCCATCGCCCGGGCAATGCTCAAGGACGCGCCAATTCTGGTCCTCGACGAAGCCACCTCCGCCCTGGACAGTGAAAGCGAAGTCCTGATTCAGGATGCCCTCTGGAAGCTGATGGAAGGTCGGACGGCTATCATTATTGCCCACCGCCTGAGTACCATCCAGCACATGGACCGGATCATCGTGCTTAGTGATGGTAAGATCAGCGAAGAAGGCAATCACAAAGATCTAGTCAAAGCCGGTGGCACCTACGCCAAGCTGTGGGCACACCAATCCGGCGGTTTCATGGAAGACTAAGCAACGTAATATAAGGTATACACACCATGGCAGCACATGACCGATCAATCGATATCCAGACATTACACCATTTCTTTGCGGTCTGCCGACGCTACCCGCTGGACTTGTGGCTGGCCTGCCTGACGCCGATTTCCGGCCTCGGGCTGGGCGTGGCCGTCCCATACTACGTCGGTAAGATTCTCGGCTCATTAGCCGTGCCAGGTCGCAATGAGACATCACTGCTCATTGGCCTGGCAGCAGCCTGTTTGCTAACTGTTGTCGCGAATGGTGTGGCGTACAAATACTACCTATCATTGCAGCCCAAGGTGATGGCAGATCTCCAGCGCGAGGCCTTTGACGCACTGATGCAGCGCGGGAGCGGTTACCACAACAATCGGGTATCCGGTAAGCTGGTCTCCGACATTATCGATTACCCAAGCGCCTTCTCTCAATTGTCGACGACGTTTTTTGTCGACATCGCGCCGTTTGCGTTCGTCATCGTATTTGGCATCACACTGGTGGCAGTCAAATCGCCGTTCCTAGGCCTCATCTTGTTCCTCATGGCAGTACTGGCAATCGGTTCGAGCGTGCTGTTCCGGCGCCGCATGACGCCTTTTCGGATACGGCGACAGGCACTTAACAAGGATGTCACCAGCCATGTGGCCGACGCCATCGTCAATAACCAGACAGTCAAGACATTCGGCTCCGAAGTGGCCGAGCTCAAAGCCCACGGTGCATTGTCGCGCCAGCTAATGGCAGCCCGTTTGCATGACTGGGGTCAAGTGGCCAAGGATGGTAATTACCGGATAGGTGCTCTTATGCTCTTCGAGATTGTCTTTGTGGCGGTAGTCATTCATGAAGTTCACCGTAACCCGGCGCTGCTGGCAACCGGTATTTTTGCCTTTTCCTACACCGTGACATTGAGCAACCGCCTATTTCAGATCGCCACGATGATGCGCTCCGTCGAGGAAGCGCTGCTGCTGGCTATGCCGACGACCGAAATGCTGGCCGAACAACCGGAAATCCTCGACAAACCGGGCGCTCTCAAACTACACGCCAGCCAAGGTAAAATTGTATTTCGGGCGCTGTCGTTTTCATATCCAGATAACCGGCGCGGTACGACCGTCTTCAAAGATCTTAACCTTGAGATAAGCGCCGGCCAGAAGATTGGGCTAGTTGGACCAAGTGGTGGTGGTAAGTCCACCCTCACAAAACTGCTGCTGCGCTTCGAAGACCTGACGGGCGGACAGATCCTGATTGACGGCCAAAACATCAGCGACGTCACCCAACAAAGTCTGCGCCAGGCAATTTCCTACGTACCACAGGAACCGTTGCTCTTCCACCGCACCGTCCGTGACAACATCGCCTACGGAAAACCCGACGCCACAAAGGCTGAAATCGTTGATGCCGCGCGCAAAGCCTACGCCGACGACTTTATAACCGCCCTGCCCGATAGTTACGATACGATCGTCGGAGAGCGCGGCGTCAAACTATCCGGCGGCCAGCGCCAGCGCGTCGCCATCGCCCGGGCCATTCTGAAGGACGCTCCGATTTTGGTACTCGACGAAGCCACCAGCGCTCTGGACAGCGAGAGTGAAAAAGTCATCCAGTCTGCCCTAACTGAGCTCATGAAGCATAAGACGACGATTGTCATCGCCCACCGGCTGAGCACTATTCAGCGGCTCGATAGCATTGTCGTCCTCGATGACGGCAAGATCGTTGAGTCCGGTACGCATACTAGCCTCATCACCCGCAAGGATGGCCTGTACGCCAGACTATGGGCACACCAAAGTGGTGGCTTCATCGATGACTAATGTTTCTCGGGACTCTGGCTTTGGCTTTTGTCTTCGAATTCTTTCTTGCCACCCGGGCGTTGTTCATCACCCTTGGTTGATTCCTCGACGTTCTCTGGAGTCACATCGGAGTCAACAGCTTGCTCGTCACCCGGCTCAGCGTCACCACCGGCAGCGTCGTTGGCAGCTGCCAGAGCGCTTGGCTCGTAGACAGTGGCGATGGTAGCTTCGTGCTCAGACTTAATCTCGATGTCTTTTGGAATCTCGAGGTCAGCCACGGTAATGTGGTCGCCGACTTCAACCAGCTTCTCAGCGTCGTAGTACAGGGCATCAGGCATCGTAGAAGCGGTTGCTTCAACAACGACGTGGGTTAGGTTACTGATGACAATCAGGCTAGCGCGCTCGGCTGGGCTCAATTCGTTGCCTTCGGCGTAATGTGGGTGGACTGGGACTTCTGCCTCAATCTTTTCGTTGGCCTTGACGGCACCGAAGACGACGTGGGTCACCAGGTGCTTCTTGGGGTCATAATCAATGGTTTTGATCATCGCAGTGTAGTTCTTGCCACCGGCCTTGACAGCCACAGGGTGGTGCTTGCCGGCGTGCATGTAGGCCTTATAGACAGCTTGATATTCACCCTGCACCAGAATGGAATCTTTGCCGTGGTCATGGATAACGGCTGGGATGATGCCTTCTTTGCGGAGATGTTTAACGGCCTTACCTTCGATGGTGCGCAGATCAAGTGTCAGTTCTATTTTATCTTGTGTCATATATCGTCTTCCCTTCCCTCGATGTGTCAGTAGATCGTACGCACGGTTGAGGTCAGTATTACGTTGCTAAAGTAGGTCTATTGTAACAGATTTTTCTGATTTTTGCACACATTCGCGAATTGCTCACTTTTAGGTGGACTTAGTAGGCAGAAACCAGTAACCTAAGGACATATGTTCGATGTTGCGCATCTCGTCCAGACCGGCGGCCTACTACTGATAACCCTGATCATTTTCGCCGAATCGGGTATGATGGTCGGCTTTTTCTTCCCTGGCGATACACTGCTATTTAGCGCCGGTATCTTCGCGGCTCAAGGCAACTTACCCCTTGGATTGACACTTGCCGCAATTGCCGGGGCCGCAATTGCCGGTGACAATATCGGCTACCAGATCGGTAAAAGCCTCGGCCCCCGCCTATTCCGCAAGGAGGACGGCATTATCTTCCGCAAGGAATACATCATGCGAGCTGAGAAGTTTTATGAAAAATACGGTAGCAAGACCATGCTGATCGCTCATTTCGTTCCGGTCGTCCGGACCTTCGTCCCGGTTACCGCCGGTGCGGCGCACATGCCCCGCGGCAAGTTTGTGCTCTACGATGCCATCGGTGACATCGCTTGGGCTGTCAGCGTCACACTACTTGGTTATTTTGTCGGCAGCCGCATTCCGGGCATCGAAACATACATTGAACCGGTCATGTTGCTGGTCATTCTGGCCGTGCTCGCGCCAACGTTGTACCACGTTTTCAAAGACGACAAAATTCGCGCCAAGCTCAAATCTAAAATCAGCCGCCGCAAAAAAGACCAGGATTCTCAAGACGTTTGATTACTCAGCTTGCCCTGTTACTTGAGCATGCGCTTGAGGAACTGCCCGGTGTAGCTGTCGGCTACCTTCGCCACCTGCTCTGGCGTGCCTTCGGCCATGATGCGGCCACCGCCGGAGCCGCCTTCGGGACCCATATCGATTAGCCAGTCGGCGTTTTTGATGACATCCAGGTTGTGTTCGATGATGACCATACTGTTGCCGGCATCGACCAGGGCGTGCAGCATGTGCAGCAGCTTTTCGACGTCAGCCATGTGCAGGCCGGTGGTCGGTTCGTCCAGGATGTAGAGCGTCTTGCCGGTTGGACGACGGCTGAGTTCGGTGGATAGTTTGATACGCTGTGCTTCACCGCCCGATAGCGTGGTAGCAGATTGGCCAAGGCCAATGTAGCCGAGACCCACGTCGACGAGAGTCTGTAACTTGCGAGCGATGGCCGGAATGTTTTCGAAGAATTCGAGAGCCTGTTCGCAGGTCATTTCCAGGACGTCAGAGATGGTCTTGCCCTTGAAATGAATCTCCAAAGCTTCGCGGTTGTATCGTTTGCCGTGACAGACTTCGCACGGCACGTAGACGTCAGGCAGGAAGTGCATTTCAATCTTGATGATGCCGTCGCCGGAACAGTTCTCACAACGGCCACCCTTGACGTTGAAGCTGAATCGGCCGGCCTGGTAGCCGCGCAGCTTGGCCTCGGGCGTTTGGGCGAACAATTCGCGAATCGGAGTAAATAAGCCCGTGTATGTCGCCGGGTTGCTGCGCGGCGTCCGGCCGATTGGGGACTGGTCGATAATGATGGCTTTGTCGAGCTGCTTGATGCCCTCGATGTCATCGTGGCGGCCGGGTACGGTGTTGGCGCGGTGCAAGCGGGCAAGCAATTCTTTGGCGAGGATGTCGTTGATCAGGCTGGACTTGCCAGAGCCGGAGACACCAGACACGACCACCATTTTACCGAGCGGGATGGTGACGTCGATATTTTGCAGGTTATTCTCGCGGGCGTTCTTGATGACTAATTTGAGGCCGTTGCCCTTGCGGCGCTTAGCTGGTGTCGGGATCTCCTTCTTGCCGGATAAATATTGGCCGGTGATGCTCTTGGGGTTTTTGGCGACTTCGTCGGGCGTGCCAGCGGCGACTACATGGCCGCCGTGGATACCAGCGCCCGGGCCGATATCGAGCAGGTAGTCAGCAGTACGGATGGTATCTTCGTCGTGCTCGACCACGATAACGGTGTTACCGAGGTCACGCAGGTGGTGTAGCGTCGAAATCAGGCGGGCATTGTCGCGCTGATGTAGTCCGATCGACGGCTCATCAAGTACGTACAGCACGCCCTGTAGGCCAGAACCGATCTGGGTTGCCAAACGAATACGCTGGGCTTCACCGCCGGATAAGGTGGCGGCACCGCGCAGTAGGGTCAGGTAGTTGAGGCCGACGTCTTTCAGAAACTGCAGCCGGGCGTGGATCTCCTTCAGGATTTGCTCGGCAATGTGTAGCTCACCGGCGCTGAGAGTCACTTCGTCGAACCAGCCGAGAGCATCGTCAATCGACAAGTTACAGACATCCATGATCGACTGCTGGTGCACCGTGACGGCCAGGACTTCAGGGCGCAGGCGCATGCCTTTACACTTGAAACACGGCCGTTCCTGCATAAAACGCTCAATGTCGCGGCGGATAAAGTCGCTGTCGGTTTCCTTGTGGCGGCGTTCCAGGTTGGGAATTACGCCTTCGTAGGTCGTATTAAATGACCGGCCGGCACCCAGAGCCACGCGGTAGGTCTCATCACTGGTGCCGTAAAGAATCTTTTCCAGATTATCTTTGGTAAGTTGGCCAGTTGGCACGTGCAGGCTGAAGTTGTAACGCTCCGAGACAGCCTGGAGCTTCTTCATGTACCAATTGTCGACGTTGATGCGATTGTAAGGCCGGATGGCACCCTCAGCAATGGTTAACTTGCCATTGGGGATGACCAGTTCGGGGTCGACTTCCATGCGCGAGCCGAGGCCAGTACAGACGGGGCAGGCACCGTGCGGCGAGTTGAAACTAAAAGTCCGCGGCTCCAGCTCGGGGATAGCCACGTCGGGGTGGTCGACGCAGGCGTACATCAGGCTGTAGACAAATTCTTCCTGGCTGTCGGCGTTGATGACCTTCAGCTTGCCTTCGGCGACTTCCAAGGCTTGCTCGACCGATTGCG
The DNA here is from genome assembly GCA_002413755.1 of Candidatus Saccharibacteria bacterium UBA5152. Lineage (GTDB taxonomy): Bacteria > Patescibacteriota > Saccharimonadia > Saccharimonadales > UBA4665 > UBA4665. The sequence goes on from DHXQ01000036.1 coordinate 21,795, forward strand.
CCAGGCGGGTGCGGCTGTCATCGTTATTGACGATGCGGTCGACGACCACTTCGATGCTGTGCTTGTAAGCTTTATCGAGTGTCGGAAACTCGTCGAGAGAATAGACGACATTGTCGACGCGGACCCGGGCAAAGCCAGCGCGAGTGTACTGCTCAGGAATGTGCTCGAAGGCACCCTTTTTGTCGATAATCACCGGCGCCAAAATCATCAATCGGGCGTCCTTTGGCAATGCAGACACTTGATCAACGATGGCATTCGTGGTCTGGCGAGTCACCGGCTTGCCGCAAACTGGACAATGTGGAATACCAATACGGGCGAATAGCAGGCGCAAATAATCATAAATTTCGGTAACCGTGGCCACTGTGGAACGAGGGTTGCGGCTGGTCGACTTCTGATCGATTGAGATGGCCGGACTGAGACCGTCAATCTGGTCGACATCGGGCTTTTCCATCAAGCCGAGGAATTGGCGGGCATAACTCGACAAAGATTCGACGTAGCGGCGCTGGCCTTCAGCGTAAATCGTATCAAACGCTAAACTGGACTTGCCCGATCCGGACAGTCCAGTAATCACGACCAGCTTCTCCCGAGGAATCGTCACATCGATATCCTTCAGGTTGTGCTCTCGCGCACCACGAACCACAATATTGTTACTCATAAGCTGAAATAGTATAGCTTAAAAAGCAACATTTTTCTAGTAGCTGACGGGCTTAGCGGCGGGTTTTGGGCCGATTAACACAAGCAAAGGCCAGCCCGCTCATCGTAATCCGCACATCTGCAATTTTTGTGAGCTCTATCATCAGCAAATTGTACTCATCATCGGCTATGTCTTTTGGCAGGCGCGCGAATGGAGCTGTCACTCCATATCCTGGCAAATCGCCAGATATCATATCACCTGATACCCGGTTCAGATGTTCCCAACTAACCTTACTCTGTTCAGTGAGTACCAGCCCGGGGACGTCTTCGTCGCTCGGTGACAAACCCAGGACTACACTTCCGTCCAGCTGAGGAATTTCGCAAATCCGATCGCAGTGTACGTTGAGCTCATCGGGCTGTACTCCGACGTCCTCTGCACCGGCTGCAATGCGGTTTAAGTGCTCGATTAAGCCTGGTATCCGTCTTTTGGCGCGCCCGAACGACCCGTTTCGACGTTGCAGCTTGCCATGTTCCTCGATGCTGTCCGCTGTGAGTTCAGAATACAGATGGTTCAGTTTATAACGGGAGGCCTGCTCGTTCGGTACACCGAAGTGCAGTAGGAGCATCTCAAAGTCATTGACTTGCGCGACCTCAAGCCGGGGATCGGTGACCGGCTCCTCGACGTCGACATCCTCGACGCTGCCGTCTTCCCGCTTTTCTTCTCGAAGACTATGCCGGGAAGCAATCATACGTTCACCCAGTATGACATTACCCCAATCAAGGACTCGTGACAGGAATCGTTCAGCAGATGGGTCGTCCGGCGGGTCGACAATCGGGTAGCCAACCTGCAGATATGAGGGTTCATGGCTAGGTAAAATCACAACTACGCCTCTACGGTATTAATAGAGATACTTTATCATGAATTGGCTAAAATGTAACTAATGAGTCAGACATACCATAGACATGAGGCGCTAGAAATGGCACTTGCGTCGGCAGACGCTCGGTATATGTGACCGCCTCGGCAAGGCTTGGTTTAAGAATCGGTACGATTACCGACCACCCCGCCGAAAGCATACGCGTCGGCAAGCCTAATTCATTTTTCATGAACTTTACCATCGATGAACGCTCGTCCCGGAGAACATCGTTGGACCCAAGATTTAGACTCCAGCCCTGATCTGGATAATATTCTATGCCGTCAACCGCAAACACACCCTCTCCGAACAGCGGCGCAGCGGCAGCTGTTAGCTCAGCGGGCGCATCCGGGTCATCACCCCTGGTGTCACCCATAGCTTTGACGAATTCCAGATGCGCCAATTCTTGGTTGTCTGTCTCGATATCGAACGATGCTTGATGGCCTTTCAGAAAAAACGTATGCAATTTGTCTTCTAGCTTACGGCGCACCCTTCCAATCTTAACGCGATCACCGTAAATATTCGGATACTTGGCCTCCAGCATGGCATTCATATCAGGCGTTGAGACAAACTCAATCGCCATTGAAGCCGCCAATCGTACGGTCCCGTTTTCTGCGTTTTGTGATTTCAAATGCGGCAAAAACTTGTTCCAGCCGTCGATCTCTAGTGCGTCAGTATTGGCTATCCGGGCAATGCGCTGGCCTGGTCCGGAGTTTGGCTTAGAGACATCAGGCGCTGGTTTGCCCCGCCGTCTGACAGGCTGCGATTGCACATCCAATCTATCCGTCCTGTACTCATTTGGGGCGAAACCGCCTCTGTTACCGGTTCGGCTCATACAAGTTCCCTTTCGTAACCATCTCACGGTTAGTCCTATCTATAGGATAGCGCTTATGTTTATTGATAACAATGTCTGTTTGTAGTGCTATACACAACCCTGTGACTTCGGTTGCTACACTAGTATTAACCTTAAGATCATTATACAATATATTAATGAGTTCACAATTAAAAAGAATCTTCACCGACATCGGTGGCTACGGGCTGATCGTGCTTGGCATAGCGCTGGGCTGGCTACCAGGTCCTGGCGGTATACCGCTGGTGCTGGCTGGATTGGCGCTGCTCTCGCTCAACAACGACTGGGCCCGCCGGCTGCGCGATTGGCTGATCAAAAATAGCGGCCATCTGGTGGTCTACATCTTTCCGAAGAATAAATACATTCAACTGGCCTATGACTTCATCGCCGTCATTCTGCTGGTCGTAGTCGCCTGGCTGGTCACGACAGAGTCGGCCATCTGGCAGATCGGTCTGGCCTCGGCACTGTTTATCTTCATGATTCTGATCGTTGGCGTGAACCGTGACCGGGCGGTGCGTATCAAGCGCCATATCCGCCGCTAGTCAGCCTGGCTGTCGTCGGGCACCGGCATAATCGATTCACCGTATAATTGGAGTTCTTCGAGCAGGTAACGCTGATCCGGCGTCAGTTCAGTCTCACGAGCTTTTTCTTCGAGCCGTTTGAAGAACTTGCCCAGCCGGCTGTTGTCACCGCCATCGAGCAAGCGATGGTAACAGAATTCGTCCCAGGCTTTGCGCTCGTCCGAGCTCAGCGAAGTTGGGTAATTGCGGGCTTTGTAGCGCGGGAGTATCTGTTTGAGACGATTATCCTGAAGTTTAGCTTCATAGCTCATCAGCTCGTCCAGCTTGCTGGCCCGGATCGCCCGGCTGAGCGTTTTGTCGGCATCTGATACAAAACCTTCATAAATCTGGGTGTCGCAGTCCTTTGGCTCAGACTCGTAGGTTTTGTCGCGCTCGGCGTCCATCTTGGCAGTGGCCTGCAGCAGCTTCTCGGTGAATTCGGCGTGCCTGGGTTTTAGGATGTTCATATTGCGCTGGATGGTCTCGATATTAAGCCCAATCCGCTCCTGCGCCGCGCTGTCGAGCACACCCAGTGGCGAGACAGCTGGGCAGTTATTCGCCTTCAGACTCTTGACCGGTAATCTGACTTTGTCGGGGTCGCGGCTCCACTGCCAGGCATCAATAATTTCATCAACTGACATATCGAAGAACGGTGTCGGATCGTGGCGCAGGTCATAGATCAGGAAAGATCCGCTGTCACGCTTAGCCTGCTTTTCGCCAAGTACAATCGCCGCGCTGGTGTGTAAAACTTCCTTCGGATACTTGCCTGTGGTGTAGACAAAGGCATCACCAGTGGTTATCAACCGAATGACGTCTTTCTTGCCGCGGATATTCAGCATGTAATCATAGAGCTTGGGTTGCTTGTCACGGATGAGTTTGGCAACAGCAATTGTGGCATGTACATCACTGAGGGCATCATGCGCCTGATCATGGGCCAGACCATTGACCTTAGTTAAGAGTTCTAGCCGGTTGGTGGCGCTACCATCGGGGTTAACTGGCCATTCGATGCCATCGGGCCGCAGGGCGCGAGTAATCCGCACCAGGTCGAGGATATCCCAACGGCTGCAGCCATCCTGCCAACGCCAGGCGTANNTAGGATAAGATCCTACGCTACGGATAGCCGCTGGTGTACATCCAACTCCTCTTTCATCTGTTTGTATTTCGTGGGTGGGTATCAACAGTCGTCACTGCGACTATTCATATCCACCCAGGAAATTGCTATACCTGACTTGTAAATGAGCCATTAGGAAACGTAGTCTCAGCTAATAGTTAGAAGATATTATACTTTATTGGCTAAATTATGCAAGTGTTTTATTGTCTAGTAGGTAAACTGGTACTTTNNAGCAGAATCGCGTCCGGTGCGGGGACAATGTCAGGAGTTAGCTTCACTAATAAATTAACCGGCTCGCCGATTGGATTCAGATCCATGTCAGTCCGCTGGCCGGCGAACTGCATAATCCGGTCTTCGCGCGGACTAATCCCTGAGGTCTCGAGGTCATAAAAGAAGTAACTGGGTGATGCCTGTGACATACCTACTAGCATACCCTAAGATACAAAAAACGCCCTACTCGGGCGTCCAAATTCAGTGGAAGGTAACGATTATGCCGGAGTTGCAGATCTAGTAGGTAAACTGGTACTTTTTGCCGATATAAACCGTTTGGCCCGGCTCGACACCTTGGCGCAGCAGAGCGTGCATGATGCCGGTTTTGCGCATAATCGCCCGCAAGCGTTGGACTGCTTCTTCATTGTCGAAGTTGGTGCGGCCGGCGAAGCGTTCCAGCTTGGCGCCGTTAATCTGGAAACCGCCGTCAACCGGCACCACTTCCCATGGTGAATCGTCTTCGGCTGAGAGGCGCAATACTGGCACACCCTCATCTTCGGTGACTTTAGCCTTTTCAGCCTTGGCACGCTGTTTGGCAACGACTTTGGCAACGGTGTATTTCAGCTCTTTGAGTCCGGTACCAGCCACGGCCGAGATCGCCAGGACGGTCGAATTCTTAGGCACAACCACTTGCAGCTGAGCGATCAGGTCGTCGACCATCTCTTTGTCGAAGCCGTCGATCTTGTTGAGAACGACGATCTGTGGCTTCTTGATCAGTTTGGTACCATAAGCCGCCAGTTCGTCCTGGATCGTCTGGTAAGCCTCGGCGACATCGTTATTATAAATATCAATCAGGTGCAAAATAACAGCGGTGCGCTCGACGTGGCGCAAAAACTCGTGACCCAGGCCCTTGCCTTCCGCGGCGCCCTCTATCAGCCCGGGGATATCGGCAAATAATAGGCTAGACTCTTTGGAAATATCGACGACTCCCAGATTTGGACGTAAGGTCGTGAATGGATAATCAGCGATCTCCGGGCGGGCATTGCTGATCCGGCTCAGCAGCGTCGACTTGCCGGCATTTGGCAACCCAACCAGGCCGACATCAGCGATCATTTTGAGCTCGAGGGTCGCATCAATCTCGACGCCCTCTTCTCCCTTTTCGGCAAAGTTTGGCGTTTGGCGGCGGGAACTGACGAAGTGGGCATTACCAAAGCCACCCTTGCCGCCCTTGGCGATGATCGCTTCCTGGCCATCAACGGTCAGATCAGCTAGCACCTTACCAGTCTCAGTTTCGGTGACGATTGTACCGACCGGCACCTGCACCAGCATATGCTTGCCGCTGCGGCCATGCTTGTTGTTGGTGCCACCCGGCTTGCCCGGATCAGCTAAGATTTCTTTCTGATAACGAAAGGCGACCAGCGTGTTTTGGTTGCGGCTAGCCACGAAGACGACGTTGGCACCGTGGCCGCCATCACCACCATCCGGGCCGCCCTTATCGACGAATTTTTCCTGGCGCCAATTGAGCTTGCCGTCACCGCCAGCTCCTGCCCGAATAAACACCTTCGTCTTATCAATAAAATTCATTACCATCAGTATAACATGTAACAGAGGTATGTCATAACATTTGACCCTCGTCAAACCCTGCGGGTTTATAGACATCTCCTGATTAGTGCAGTTTGGGATGAATAAAGAGGATCGTAAGCGAGCCGTACTAAAAGTACGGTGAACGCGAACCGGAATTATTCGCCCGAAATGCGCAATCAGGAGATGTCGACTTATCTATAGATGTAGTGTTCGAAGTGGGAGGCCGTAACCCAGTCGCTGTGACCGACGCGGCCCCAGCCGGCCAGGCCATTCATATCGGAGTATTTAATCTGAGTGCCGTCAGCGGAAACTTCTTCGACAACTGCTACGTGACCCTCAGAGCCGCGGTCGCTTTGGGCAATCGCGCCAGGACGTGGCACCGAGCTGACGGTCCAGCCGCTGATGGCGGCGCCATTGTCCCAGGTATTGGCATTACCCCAGTTAGACGGAACGGCAATCCGGTTGGCAACATACCAGGTACAGTAGCCATAGGCGTAGGCGTTGCTGCCATAAATTGGCGAAGAACCAAATGCCAGGCCAGCGGTGCTGGAGCGAGCGGCCTGAATGATACTGCCGCCTGGGATAATGATCTTTTCTCCAATCTTTAGCGGAGTCAGCTCAGCATCGTTTGACGCAATAATTTCATCGCGGTTAGCCTTGTATTTGGCGGCCAGTGTATCCGGTGTGTCACCAGCCCTGACCGTATAAACTATACCGGATACCCCCTCGGGTGGAATCGAGAGCACCTGGCCAGCGGCTACGGTGTTGCCGGCCAGGCTATTCGACCATTTGACGCTGTCAGAAGTGACATTGAACTTAGCGGCAATACTGGCGACGGTGTCACCAGCAATGACCGTATAGGTTTTAATATCTTTATTGCTCTTGAGGCCGGTACTGACGACTTGCGGCTTGGAAACAATGCTAGCCGTCGCCGGAGCGACCGTTAGCTCAAGGTTGACGGAGGCGGCTTGGTTGGCAACATTGACTGTTTCAGGCATGGCTGCCAGCGTAGCGACATTGTAGGCAATATCGGCTGAGGACACCTGGTCGAGAGGGCTGGCAACTGAATTATTGGATAACTTGGCAGCGGAGGCGCTTTGGACCGCACTTTGCTCTGCGCCACCACGTTGGGTCATAAATACAAACCCGACCACACCAAAAACCAGCATGGCGTTGAAGCCAATCAGGCCATAGCGAACAATCCGCTTGCGAGTGGATTTCTTATGGATAGACCGGTCTAACTTCTGAACAGTTTCAGAAGCGAGTGCGGACTTGATCAGCATATGTGAGGTAGCTGACTGTAACGGTGAGTTGCTTATAAGATGCTCCTGGCAAACGTCCGGGAACCACCCGAGCGAACGTCCGCGAATAACTTATTGAAAGCTAGACTGATATTGAAGTACAAAACAAAATATGGCTGAGAAGTGTTACACAAACATAAGCACTGGCTCAGACACCCCTTTATTGTATCAAATTATGTCAAATTTTCAACTTAGAGATTGCACAACTTATGGCAATACTGCTTCGTCAGAGCTTCGTGTTCTTCGATAGTGTGCGAGAAATAGGTGTTGCCGTCATCGCCGGCGACGAAGTACAGCCAATCGGTATTCGACGGGTTGGCGACTGCATTTAAGGAAGATTGTGAGACATTACTGATCGGGCCGGGTGGCAAGCCTTTGTGCTGCAAGGTGTTGTACGGACTGTCGTAGGTCAGCGACGGCTTTTGGCCGGCAGCAACCGAGCCATAATAGGCGGTGACGTCTGAGCCGAGGGGCATATTGATCGACAGACGCTTCAGGAAAACCTGTGCCGCTTGGGCTCGGTCCGAAGAGTTAGATACTTCCTGTTCGACGATCGAGGCTAGCGTGACTGCCTGATAGACGCTCAAGCCTTCTTTGGCGTAGGCAGCCCGCAGCATCGGTGTTAACTTCTCGGACATTTCGTTGAGCGACAGTTGGATGATCACTTTTGGATCAGTGTTGGCACTCTTCTGGTAGGAATCAGGGTACAAAAAGCCTTCCAGCGAGGCGCCGATTGGCTTGTCGGCCAGAGCCGGACTGGAGGCGTATTGGGTAGGTTCCAGCGCCATATCAACTGCCGGGGGATCGAATTTGGCCTTCACGAAGGCATCGCGGATCTGCGTCAGACGGATACCCGGAAGTATGGTGACCAGATCAACTGCCACCTTACCGTCGGCGATTTGCTGGGCAATATCGGTTGCACTTTGGGACGGCGAAAATTTATATGTACCAGCCTGCAGCTTGGTACCGAGGTTATTATTACGGATATAGCGTTCGAATGACCAAACTTGCCGGATCAGCCCCTGCCGCTTCAATTCACCGGAAATCGTCGATACCGAGGCATCAGGCTCGACAGTGATGACCTTTTGCTCAGTCGAGTTGCTGACCGGCCGCAGATTGATGGTATACGTCTGGCGCACCAGGATCACGCCTGCCGCTAACAGGATTATGAGGGTAATAGTCGTATAGAGCAGACGTTTGGGCCAGTGTCTAACCCGGGCGTACATAGAATATTCAGGCATGGTACTCCTTTAGAAAATCTTCGAGGATGTAAGTTGCTGCCAGTGCGTCAACGTCGCCCTTACTATAGTGCTTACGTTTGCCTGCCCTAGCTCGAAGCTCGCTTTCGGCCTTTTCTGACGTCAATGCTTCGTCTATCCAGTATAGCGGAAGTTGGTGGCCGGCAGCACCCAAATAATCACCGAGCTGCTTACCAAAGGCCCGTACCCACTCCGTTTGCGCCGTATCCTGGCCACTCATCCCGCGCGGCAGACCGAGCACGATCAGGCTGGCGTCTTCGTCTTTACAAAGCACAGAGATGTCATGCAGGAATGTCTTGGGACTATCGAGCGTCGTCAGCGGACTGGCAAAGCGGACACCGAGATTAGCAACTGCCACCCCGATGCGCTTTTCACCGACATCGAGTGCTATGGCAGATTTGTTGGGATCGAAGCTATTAGTCATTGCTGGACGGTTGGGTCGACGTGGCCGCTCCGTCTGCTTTAACAATTACGACCGTTATTTTACTAGTCTTCTTAGGAACCGAGTGCACCCAGAAAGGGCTGTATTTGACCGTCACATCAGAGACGCCAGGGATTGTCTTGGTGATAGCTGCGATGTCGCCAGTTTTTTTGCCGGCAAATTGCTTAGTAAGTGCAGCCACGTTGATGTCCGGCCCGGCCAGCGAAGTTGCTGTTACGGTTGTCTGGATGGCGCCGCTGCTCGCTGGCGAGGTAATCTGATACTTGGCCTGGTTGACGCCGTCGTTGAGAATCTGTTGCTTGGTGGTGTCGATCTGCTTGTTGACGCTGGCGGTGATCACCTTTTTAACGTCAGCCTGTTTGATACCGTACATGGTGTAGGTCGTAACCTGCGTCACTGTAACAGTATCGGACTGATCACCGACGTTCGCGCTGGTAGTTACAGCGGGTTCGCCGCCGTTCAGGCTATTCAGGAGGGCGGTGTAGCCATCAGCTGTCAGAGACTTTTCCAGGTCAGATTTGATACTGCTATTGTCGGCGCTGGAGATCTTTGCCTTGGCGCTGTCGATATCGGCCTGGGCTACAACTTTGATGATATTATCGGTACCATTGTCAAAAGCTGAGCCATTCAGCCCAGAAGCGGTCGAAAAGCCGGCAATCGTAAACTTGGAACCAGCCGCCACGTTGTACTTAGTACCAGCTTGTTGGGATATAACATTAACATCACCCTTACAGACAAAGTTCCCATCGGCATCAACCCCGGATGGATTGAGCTGCAGCACCGCGGTACTAATAAACGTCAGTCCGCCGGTGCTAAAGCCAGTACCGGAATCAATGGGCGCTGGCTTCTTGGTACAGACCTGACTGACCGATACGGTGCCGCTGGCTTTGGTACCATTGTTCTTCTGACCGCTGGTGCTGACCTGCTGGGAGCCGGTTTGGGGTTTGCTGGCGATTTTGGCGGGAATGGTGTTGGTGGCGGGGTCGTACTCGGTCGCCGTCGGATCAATGCTCAGGGTGGCCTTGGTGCTGACATCAGTACTGTTGGTCTTCAGACTGATCGTGGCCTTCGGAAGCGCAGTGTTAGCCCAGACCAGGCCGGCGATCAATACAATAACCGCCAGGATTCCGACAATCAGAACCATCCGGAATTTGTTAAAATTCGGGATTTTGAGGCTTTTATTCTTACCTTTTTTGGATCCGCCAGACGCGGCAGCACCTAGTCCGGCAGCGGTAGCCGGTACATCTTCGTTATCCAGCTGAATCGTTTCCGGCTCAGTGTATTTATTAGCCAGGACGCCAACCGGCTTGGTGGCGGCCGCATCGGGGTCAAAATCATCGGTTTCGTCAGCATCATCGAGCGTGTCGTCGATAACAGCGTCATCCGGCTGGGTATTGATAGCGTTGGGTGACAGTGGGATGGCCGGCTTGGACTGCAGACTGCTGGCCACATGCATGCCGACGGCACCGGCCAGTGGTAACAGCCCGGCCTCGGAGGTGATCAGGACGACGTTCTTCTTGAGCTTCTCGGCAGTACGCTTCAGAAGCTTCATATTGACGACACTCTGTAATACGCTAGCCCGCTTCGGCAGTACCAAGGCAACGATCTTTTGCTCGGATTTTTGCAATTTCTCAATAATCGCCGTGATCTCGTCATCGACGTCAATATAAATCGTATCTTTTTTGGGTTCAGTCGGCGTTGGCATCGTTAGTCCTAGTTTCTCATACTATCTAAAATCTGTCTAAGCATAACCTGTGCTTCGAGGAACATTCCGCTTTTGTGGTGACTCCGCTTTTTGTACCCACATTGTGGCCACAAAAAGCGGAGTGCCCGGATAGCCCTGTGGCTCGAACGAGTTAACGGGCTAGGTTTGGAGGATTTTGTCGATCTTATCTTTGACGGTATTGCCGCCGGCACCGGAGTAACTGAGGGTATCGAGGCCGACGCGCAGCAGGCCCATGGCAGTAATAAAGGTGTGGTCAGCGACGTTACCGGTGCTATCGTGGATGCCGACGACCTGGCTCGGGCTGATGTGCTGGACGATCGGTTTGCGGGTAAACGGCAGGCTCTTGTACCAGTCTGTTTTGCCAAGGTTCTCCATCAGCATATCGAGGCTCGAGCCGCCGCCGCAAAGCAATATCCGGTGCGGCAAATGATCAAGCTGTGGGAATTCACCGAGCGCCAGTTCGACACCGCTGGTCCAGACGTCGAGCGTCTTGCGTAATGATGCCTCAACATCCTTAACTTTAGCTTGCGGGACGCTGCCATGGCTCAGGCCAAGCTTCAACTTCTCAGCGATGTCGAAGTCGACACCGAGGTCGCGCTCGATAGAGCGCGAATACGACCGACCGCCAATCCCGAACATCTTGGTGCCCTGCACGCCGCCTTC
>DHXQ01000036.1:33216-48744 GCA_002413755.1 Candidatus Saccharibacteria bacterium UBA5152
ACCGCGAATGGCTCGGCGGCGACCGCCAGCAGATCGATGTCCAGCTCAGAGGCGACCCGCTCGAGCGCACCGATGTGGATCATTGGCGCAAAGGCAGTGTACAGTTGGACGACAACGTCGCGGCCCTGGAAGCCGATCGGGTTGGTGACCGGGTAACCGTCAACTTCGATAGATACCAACGCGCTGTTGACGAGGCGAATTTCGACGTCTTTACCACCGAGCTCCCAGGCCATTTGCTCCCGGGCTTTCGCTTCTGCACGCTCTTGGACCAGACGGATAATCTTTTCCATTTCAGCGATGTCGAGCGGCTTGTCGGCTTGCTTGCGCGAGACGCGGACGGTGGTGGTTGTGCCCTTAACCAGCTCACCAGCAATACCGATAACGGCGGTACGGACACTGACGCCAGCTTGGGCTTCGGCCTTGGCCAGCGCTTCATCACAGTTACGCACCACACCGGCGATGTCGGCCACGGCACCGGCCTGCATATCTGATAAGGCCTGGTGCTCACGGCCGACGCCGATGATCTCGATCTGACTCTTGTCCTTGGAGACTCGCCCGACCAGGGCTTTGACGTATTCCGTACCGATGTCGAGGGCCACAATGTACTGCTGGTCAGCCGCAGCCTTGGTGGATTTGCGGTTACGAACAGAGTCACCAGCCTTCTGAGCCCCCGATTTGGCTGTCTTGGTCGCGGCAGAAGCCGCTTTCTGAGCAACTGACAATCCAGCCCGCCGCAATTTTTTGAAATCAACCATATACCGCTATTTTACCATAAGCGGGAGACCAGACGACACCATCTTGCACATATTGACAAATATGATATAATGTCCCGAGACGAAATGCGGTCATATAATCAAGTATTCTTGACCAATATTTATCTTTATTATACAATCTGCGTCATGTCTCGGTTCGAGCACCGCTCACCGTGATGGTATATTAAAAAGCTGTTTGTTATATATTGTGCTATGTTATTCGGTGCCGTTGCGCAATCCAGCCTTTTTACAGATGCTTTGTAGGCAGACTGGTTTGCGCAATCCAGCGTATAACTTCACGACCCGCTTGGCCCGAGGATGACAATCCGTCCTTCTCGAAACAACACCCACAACTCCTAGGGGGAGAAGTGAGAAGAGTTCGAAGAGTTACCGCCAGGCTGTTCGCAGTACTGGTACCCATGCTGGTGATCGCTGTCGTGTCCATGGTCCTCGTGCCTCCCATGGCCGAAGCCAGTGCACCAACGGTCGTAACGGCATCGCCGGCTACGCGAGTCACTCCCGATATCAGCGGGAACCCGCCAGCAGCAAAGTACTACGCGAGTCACTCCCGATATCAGCGGGAACCCGCCAGCAGCAAAGTACTACGACAGCCTCGGCCCGCTGGCCTCCACAATGATCCAGGTCGTCGATCATCAGCCGAAAGAGGCTACGGAGGGAAGCAGGGTCGCCCTTCCCGATCTGATGAAGTTCGAGCAGCGCAGCGGTGATTATCGGAGTGCGCTCGTACTTCACCTGTACGCCGCCAAATGCACGTACTCTGGTATCGCCTGTGTGGTCGTACGGACGGTCAAGGACCCCAAGAAGCCGGCCTATTGGGTCTACCGCTCAGGCCCATGGCTGCGAGGCGTCGCAGTCAACCTGTACAAAATCGACGGGCTCAACAAGTCGGACTATAACGTCCGCCAACAGAGGCTCTGCCGGGTGTTCGCGCAAGTTCTCGGCCTCGGATTTGGCACCAAGCACGATCGGAACTATGGCACGTCGTGCCTCAACCAGCACCAACTGAAGACCGGGTTCAAAGTCACGGACTTCGACCATTGGCTGTTGGCCTGGTACTACGCCACTGGCGACGACGCTGTAAAAACCGGTGGCAGCACCTCTCGAGGCGTGAAGAAACTGCCAGTCGCAGATTTTCGGCGGGGAGCTCAGACCAACTTCACGCTGGCCGCGTAACCTGGTAGTCCAGTAGCAAACCGCTTAGAGTCGGGACCAAGTTATGATTTGACCTTACACGGTCACTAACTTGGTCTCGAACTCTGCGCATATAGAAATGATCCGTTCAGCACATGCTGTTCAGATAAATTCTACTGATGAGTCGTAAACGACGAAATGCGCCCGATAGCACCCATAGCCCTCAAGGCTTTATAACTGTATTAATATATGTTATAATACTGGACTATGGCAGATGGTCCCCGTGAAGATATTGATATGCCCCAGCTGCCGCCAGACATGGTGGAGCTGATCGGCGACTTTATTGATAATCGCTTCGATTATGCTGACATGTTCAGGCCAATCTCCAGGCAAACAATTATAAGCCGCGGTACCGGCGGCACACTCTACAGCGTGCCGGAACCACTCCAGCCATACATCCAGCCTTGGGAGACAAATGTCGAAGTGTCACAGAAGTACACTATTAGCGAACACCAGCTGGTCACATTAGGATGGTTCGGCCTAAGATTACGCGACGTCGAGCCCAACCCCGACTTTCTGCTCAGTCCAAATGAAGCCGATCAAATAGATTACTTCAGTGGTGCTGCTTTTCATGTTGCAGTCGATCAGTCGGGCCTTAATCTTGCCTTCCGATCACTGGTTCCGGCCATGCCTGACACGGCACGACAGATTGACCCTAGCGCCGTTGTGACGCGGCTGGCACCATTACTGTTTCAAAGCAGTACATCGAGCCACCACCACATGGAAGCTCGTGTACCCACTGGCATGTTTTACTTTGATGACATCGAAAGACCAACCAATAGCATTCACGATATAGTGATCGTCCATCGGGGCCAGCATCCACGAGACCCTAACGAGCCAATTGATAGAACTCTCGAAACACGATTAACCATCCGCGAACGGGCCGTCAAAGCTCGCGAAGGACATACAGACGCAAACCTTGACCTGCGAGCCGGACACCTCGAAGTATTCTTTGAAGAAGAGCATGTCGATGGTAAGCAGGTCCGAGTTCATCGCCCGACCAAACTTCACCTCGACGCAATCCGCGACGCCATCGAGTCTATCCTCGACAAAACAATCGCAACCTAATCCCTACTGCAGGGCGGCTTTGATGCGGCGAATGCCGGCAGAGCTGGACTCTTCTTTGATGATTTTGAAGTGTTTCTTGGCAGTTGAGCCACCCTCGATGCCGGACTCAGCGTCGGATTCGGTGAGCTGGAGCGTGTGGTCGACGTGCGGACCGCCGCAGATTTCGAAGCTGAAGGGTTTGTCGGCGCCGTCGGCGATCATGGTGTAGACCTTGACGGTGTCACCGTAGCGGTCACCAAACTGGCCAAGGGCACCCTTTTCTTCGCGGGCCACCTTGGTCGGGAATTCGTCGTAGCTGACCTTGAGGTCTTTATTAATCTGTTCGTTGACCATGTCTTCGACTCGCTTGAGCTGCTCGGGCGTGACCTTCTCGGGATGGCTGAAATCAAATCTTAATCTTTCTTCGGTGATGTTGGAGCCGTGCTGGACAACGTGGTCGCCGAGGACAGTGCGTAAGCTCTGGTACATCAGATGAGTGGCGGTGTGGTATTTCTTGTGGATCAGCTGCTGGCCGCCGAGGCCGCCCTTGAAGGTACCCTTGGTGGCTGTCTGGGAACGCTGACGCTGTTCGAGCATCTTGGCGTCAAATTCAGCCCGCCAGTTGTCGGATAATTTGAGGTCCTGCTTGAAGGCTTCTTCGGTGCTTAGCTCAACGGGGAAACCGTAGGTGTCATAAAGTGTAAATAATTCTGATCCCGTCAGGCCAGCTTCAGCAAACTTGGTCAGTTCTTTGAGGCCCTTACGCAAAGTTTGGCGGAAGATCTTCTCTTCTTTGACTAATACTTCGATGACCTTGTCGCGGTTAGCACGGACTTCGGGGAAATCGTCGCGGTAGAGATCAGCAATAACGGGAACAACTTGCTCGAAGAAGTTTTGCTCGATACCGAGTTCAAAAGCGAAGCGGATGGCTCGGCGCAGTAAGCGGCGCATAACATAGCCCTGCTCTTTGTTGGATGGGACGACACCATCGACTGCTAAGAAAGTGGCACCATGAAGGTGGTCGGCGATAACACGCATAGCGTTGGTATTACTTTCATAATCTTTGCCGCTCAGCTTCTCGATACTCTGAATGATCGGCCACAGCAAGCTAATCCGGTAGACATCAGGGTTGTCGATAGCGGCGGCGGCGATACGCTCCAGACCAGAGCCGTGGTCGATGTTGGGAGCAGCGAGCGGCTCAAACTTGCCGTCGGCGACCTTTTTGTAGCCCATGAAGACATTGTTGCCAATTTCAAAGAAGCGCGGCGAATCGCTGGCCGGGTGGGCTTTGCCCCATTTAGCTTCATCGTGATATTGTTCGCCGAAGTCGAAGAACATTTCGCTGTCTGGACCGCAGGGGTCGCCGATGGCGGTGCCATCTTCGTTGCCATTGCGGCTCCACCAGTTCTCTTTGCCATCATATAAGAAGATCCGGCCACCTTGCATACCCAGTTTATTGCCATTCTCAGCGGCTCCCAGTTCGACAACTTTGGCTTCGATACCGCGTTTTTCAAATTCATTGGTCCAGAGAGCGATCGCCTGGTCGTCGCGCGGGATGCCGTATTTTTCGTTACCGATGTAACATGAGACGTAAATTCGGGCTGGGTCGAGGCCAACGACGTCGAACAGGAATTCAGCGATCCATTCGATCTGTTCGGTCTTGAAGTAATCGCCCAGACTCCAGTTACCCAGCATCTCGAAAGTGGTGGTGTGCTTGTCGTCGCCGACATCATCAATATCCTGCGACCGCAGGCAGACCTGGCTGTTTACCAGCCGGGTACCGTCCTGGTGTGGTTCGCCGAGGAGATAGGGAATCATTGGTTGCATACCCGAGCCGGTGAAAAGAGTCGAAGGATCATTGTACGGCACGAGCAAGGCTCGCGGGATAATCTTGTGGCCGCGAGCTGCGAAAAATTCGAGGTATTTGGAGCGGATTTCCTGAGTTGTCATCTGTGCCATTATAACAGAGGTCGCCAAAGTCGCAAACCATTGACAATACTTGACTAAAGTAGTATAATCATGTCGTTCGTCAGAACATAGACGAATGTCTATCGCGCAGACACACCCGGTGTCTCGCACATTCAAAACTAGGAGCAAAGAATGAAGCTACTTCCCCAGCTTCTGCACGTGCTGTACGTATTTGCACTTGGTTCGAGTTACCTGCTCTTCGTTCTCGTCTACCTGCTGTCCATCTTTGGTGCAATTTGCGCCATCGTCTGGACATGGGATGTTACGAAGCGAAACCTGCACGGCCGATTCATGGCCTGCACCACGACCGTACTGGCGCTCGGTACCATCTGGTACCCGCACCACGTACTGAGTTCCGGGTTCAGTTCGCACCAGCCGCCATTCATTTTGGTACTGGAGGCCTACGCCCAGCTTTTCGTGCTCTGCGCCACCACGTTCATCAGCCTTGCCAATTCGGCAAAACCGACCATCACACGGAGGAAATTGGCATGAACCAAGACCCGCAAGGCGTCGAGACCCGTACCGACCACCCCATGCACGCAATCGATTACCGGACAATGCAAGCTTTGGAGATCACGATCTTCACGATTGCCGGTCTGGGACTGTGGGCGCTGGTATGGCTGCTTGGCAAAAATGTTGGGTGGTTTCTCATCCCATATTTGGCAGCAGTCATTGTCAGATTCGCGTACAACATGAAGCACGCCCAAGACAAGGTCGACAAGATCAACCGAAGGCGTGCCCAGCACGAAGCCAAGTCCAAGCGGCGGTAACCCCCCCCCATTAGAAGAAGGAAGTGCATCATGAAGATTGCAGCAATCGAGAAGTTCAAGAAGAACGACCGGGCTCAGCTGATCACCAAGATCTCGCTGGGAACGACAACGTTCCTTGCCCTGCTCGGCGCCGCCATGCTGCTCTGGATACGGCTGGCGCATGGCATCCCGCAGACGCTTCGCCCTGAGAAATTTCTCTGGATGTTGCAGGAACACGACGGGTCCGCCACGCTGGCCACCATGGACATCACCCTGGTCGCAGCCGGCGCCGCGGGAATATTCGTCTGCTTCTGGATCAACGACCTCCAGAATCACGAGAACTACCTCGAAAACCGGTCGCGACCGTTTCTGATCGTCAACGGCGTGGTCGCGTGTCTCCCCATCGGGGCCATCATCACCCTGGCTGTGGCGCATTTCATGTATCTGCCCTCGGCCCGACTGTGGTGGCACGCTCTCAATGCCGACACTACGTCGAACCCCACGTGGCAGATCAGCTACGCTTGCGTCACTGGCCTCGTGGTGCTCATGCTTCCAGGCGTGGTTGCACCGCAACTGGTCGTCATCTGGGATTCCATCTCTGAGACAATCAGCGCACGCCGTGCCCAACACCACGGGGAGTGCCCGACGGACTAACGTCCGACTCGTGCGCTTCATGCTCCACCCCGCTCCAAGCAACACAGTTCTGACGAACCCGCCCGCCGGCATGCAACATGCACCAAGTGGACCCTCCGCGACACGCGCGTGAGGACCCGGCCGGGCGAAACCTGCTGCTAGCGATGTGCTGGAAGTGACTAGGTGTCCCTCACCGGACCCAATCACAACCACCATTTCTAGCAGCAGCGTAACACCTTATTAGATAACGATACCGCCGCCAACCACGCGGTACGACTCATCAATTTTTTCATATAAGACGGCTGACTGACCAGGCGTGACAGCCCGGACTTCTTCTTCCAGGTCGACGACTAGTTCGGCCTCGTAATGCTCGCGTGAAACAAAACATTTCACGAGCGGCGCTCGGTAACGGGTGCGGACGTAATATTCCTTACCTGGAATCGGCGGGTTGTTGATCCAGTGTTCGCTGGCCAGGACGAGCTCGGTATTCCAAAGCTTGTCGTCGTCGATGTCATTGGTGACGTAGACTTCGTTCTTGGTCATATCTTTGCCGATGACGTAATATGGCAGGCCGCCGCCAACATCGAGACCATGGCGCTGACCGATAGTATAAAATAGCGCCCCGTCATGCTCGCCGATCACCTTGCCTTCGCGGTCGATGATGGCTCCGGGCTCAGTGGTCACAAAGTTCTGCAAGAATTCCTTGATCCCGACTTTGCCGACGAAGCAAATGCCCTGGCTGTCTTTCTTCTCAGCCGTACTCAGGCCGTATTTGCGGGCCAGCTCGCGGACGGCTGGCTTCTGTAGGTCGCCGATGGGCATCAGGCTGCGGGCCAGCGCGTCTTCGCGGACTCGGTACAGGAAGTAGGTCTGGTCCTTGTTGCCATCGATGCCGGTCAGGAGCTGGGCTTTGCCATTCGGGTCGAGCGAATCGGCGGGCGCGACACCAGAGCCGTGAGCGATCCGGGCGTAGTGCCCAGTAGCGATCATATCGGCACCATCCTTGAGAGCAGTCTCCAGAAAGAGCTTAAATTTCACCTCCTGGTTGCACATGATGTCCGGGTTGGGCGTGATACCGGCCTTGTAGCCGTCCAGCATGTAGTCTACGACGCGTTCGCGGTACTGCGTCTCGAAGTCATACATCTTGAACGGGATGCCCAGCTGGACGGCCACGCGCTTGGCGTCCTGGTAATCCTCGCGCCACGGGCAAACCATGCCTGGTAGATCCTGGCTCCAGTTTTTCATATACACACCGGTGACGTCGTACCCCTGCTCTTTTAAGATAGCAGCCGTAACAGACGAATCGACACCGCCGGACATCCCGACATAGACTTTTTGTGACATATTATGTTCTAGTATAGCAGACTCAAGCGCGAGATGTCTGGGGTTAGCGGCGGCGATGACGCGAGGAGGAGCGGAGAATCTTTCGCTTGTAAGTCTTGAGCCCAATCACGATCAGGATGACCAAGAAGATAAGTCCGATAATCGAAGAAGCCCCGATGATGATGTAGGTAGTCGGCACGATCCAGATGGTCTTGGTCGCCTCGATTGACTTACCATTAGCATACGAGAAGGTCCCCGTCACGGTATATTTGCCGAACTTACCAAAGCCCTTGAGTGGAATATTCCATCTCCTGGCGCTGTCTGGAAGGACATTGTCTTTCGGGTCTACCTGGTTGAAATTGTAGGTGTAAAGAACTTTTTTGTTCTTTTGGACATTTATCTGGCCTAGTGGAGCCTCTTGGACATTGCCCTTGTTCTGAAAGCGAAGAAGCAAATTCATGTTGTCTGGAGTACGGAAATTTGAGCCATTACTGCCATTTTGCTGGATATCAAAATTAGTCATGCGAAGGTCTTCGGTAGTTGGCCCGGGAACCGTCATAAGAATGAGCGATGCGACACTCGTGCTAAGGTTCACCGACTTGCTGCCGTCGGCATTGGCTGGGGCATAACGGATTGCACCATAATAACCACCTGCCCGGGCACTCTTCGGAACGGTAACGGTAACATCGACTTCTCTTGTTTCACCAGCACCCACCGTGACGTTCTGAAGTGGCACCATGAAGCGCTTAAGGCTATGCGTTGGCGCATAGCTATTCTCGTCGAGCACGATTGACGGAGTACCGTTCTCGTCGCCGGCTACAAAGTCATTCTCGATGGGACTAACAGTAATCGCCGTCTTGGTCAGGTTGGTAATATATGTCTTGACCGTACCGGATGTGCCGGGCGCGATTGATAACTCTGTACGGACCGGTGATACTTTGAGCGTGTTGGTATTGGTGGTTGCAGAAGGAGTGGCAGCCTTGGCGGGTGTCTTGGCGGTGGCAGCGGCGACCAGACCGGTGCTTGATACAAACAATATGCTACAGAACAGTAGTGCTGTAAAAGCATTACGCAACATATGTTTTTTCAAGATTGTCCCCATAACATTTACTTATTCCTATGGTAGCAGATATGCTAGTGTTTGCAAACCGTAAACGGTGTTCTGACCCTCGTTGGTAATAAAAAGCAACACTGCCGAGGAAGAGACAGTGTTGCTTAAGAGATTTTGTTTTGGCTAGAACTTACCCGTTGCGATCATACTGAGATCCGCAGAGTAGCTTCCGGCTGGAGTATTATTACTGATACTCGCACCGAAGGTCAGGTCCATTAGCATGTTGTTGACTGGAGCATCACCGGTGTCCAGAAATGGATCGCCGTAGATGCTGGTCACGCCCGCTGAGTTACCAGCAGTGAAGTTCATCAGGTAGGTAGTGTCGTTGTAGCCGGATGCACTGACTGGTTCGAGTGTGCCCGTCCCAGAGCCGACGGCTGTGGCGGTCGAGGTCTTGACCCCGAATTTTGCAGTACCGGCAGCGAAACCACCAGTGGTTGCCGGGCCAATGTTACAAGCCGATGTATCACTGGAGCGTAGCAGGCCACCACAGTTCAGGGCATTGCTCTTCATGTTGATGACCGCGCCGGTAGCAGCGTTAGTGGAAATCTGAGTGAAGATGTGGCCTGTACTCAGAGCGGAAGCGCTCAAGGCAGTCACGCCACCGCTGGTTTCGCCAAGCTCCAAGGCTGGTAAGTTGCTGCTGGCGTCGCCACAGTCCGCAGTTATCGTAGCGCTGGCAACACAGAAGGTCATGCTTTCCAGGACGGCTGCAGTGACACCAATCGTGTTCACGATTGACAGTGCGACACCGCCTTCGTCAATATGAGTTCCAGGAGTGACATCAACGTAGCTACCAGCCCCCGTTCCGTCGGTGTAAGTCAGGATACGTGCATAGAACGTACCGGCAGAGGTTGGGTTTTTGATGTTGTCCAGGTTGATGGTCATTGTGCCAGCGGTGATTGTTTTCACAACTTTTACAGTGTTAGCTGCGAGGCTAGTCACCGTCGTGCTGCCATCCGAAGTGCTCACCGATGCCGTATCCATACCAGTCGGAGCAGTACATGCCACACCGATTAATGGCGAGTTGCTACAAAAGTCAACGATTGCAGCCCCGGCACCGCCTGCGGCGTCAAAGACTACCTTATAGCTTGTATTGGCAGATACGCCAACTGCTGCGCTGCTGAGCGTGATTGACCGGTTTACTAATTGGTCAGCCGATACGGTTGCGGTCAGCAACCCTGGCGCGACTGCCGCCAGTAGAAAAGCGAAGGCCGATAGGATGTAACCTATCCGGCGATCTAATATTCTCAAGGATTTCATTTTATTTTTCCTCTATCCTGTTTTATTTTTTAGTTTTTTGATTTTTATTGGTAACGACATGAGTTTATCATGCTTATGCTACGTAATGCAATAGTTTTTTAAGTAAGTTATCCACAGCCCTCACGAGATAGCTACAGCTCTTTGTAATCCTCTGTCCGCTTTTGCAGTTTCTTGTGCAGTGAGACTAACTGGCTCTTGCGGCCAAACCAATAGGTCGGGAATAGCATGGCGAAGGCGATGGCCACCGGGATCCAGACAATCTTGGTGATTGTTACCGTCTTGGTGGTAGCCGCGACGGCATCTGCCGCGTTGACCTTGCCATTGGCAATAGCCGTCACCTGCAGGAAGGCCGTCACGCCGTTTACGTCGGTCACCTTGACAACCACATGGTATAGACCGGATTGTTTGTAAGTATGGGCGAGATCGACTTCCCCAGCTGACGACTGGCTCTTGAGTTGGCTGGGTGTGCCATCACCCCAGTCTATGCTGAAGGCGTAGGGGCCCGAGCCGCCCGACAGTAGTAGCGGCCAGGTGAGTTCAGTACCAGGGTTAGCGGCACGGCGGCCGTAGTTACTGGTCAGGGTGATGAGTGTCCCGAAGGCGCTAAAGTTAGCGTTACTATATGTCACCGTTGCGGTGTTGGAGGCCGGGCCGGGTTGGTCCAGGTCGTCGAAAACACTGGCCGTAATGTCGTTTTGGCCGACGAACAAGCTGATCTGGATGCTGAAGCTACCGTCCTTGCAGTCTATAGAGCCGGCCAACACGCCGTTGTCGTAAACTTGCACCAGGAGGCCTGTCAGACAGAGCCCGCTAACGGTAATCGGCGAGGTGGAGTATGAGGCACCATTACCCGGTACGGTGATGGTGGCACCCTGGGTGGGCGGCGGCTGCTTCTTGGTGGCCTCCAGACCATATGATCCCGAACCCGGCTGCGGGATAGGCAGCGGATTGATAGCCGCCGACACGCGAAGCGGTGCCAATAATACGAGGCAGAGACAGACGGCCAGACTGGCCACTAAAAATGTTGGGGTATAGCGCTTGGCCCACATAGCTTATGGTTATTTTACCTTGAAACTGCGTTTGCGAAAAGGGCTAGGTTTGACAGCCGCTGACTCACAGCCGGTTAACGGCGGTTCGTGCCGTAGCTGGGACCGCGCACAGCACGGCGGATCCTGCGGATGATGAGCGTCACTATGATACCGATGAGCGTGAGCAGAGCTAAGACACTGGCCACAAACCACAGTGGGAGGTACCAAAAGCTCGAGTTAGCATTTACTTCGTGAGTATTGTTACCATTCTGGCCATAGAAGACGTCGAGGTTGGCGGTGTAGCGGCCGGGCCACAAGCTCGGTTGTTTACACACCTTAGCTTTTGTAACCGTACCGCCGAGTTCAGTCGTTTTCTCGGAACTCTCCAGACAAGCCGTAAATAATCGGGGCTGGCCGCGCAGCGCCAATGATGAACTGGCGTTAGCATTCTCGATATTCCACTTCTTGCCACCGAACATGTACTTCACGGTGATACTGCCAACAGGCGCCTCGGCCACATTACCATCATTCTGGAGGGTGTAACCGAGCTGGTTAACCTTGTGCGTGGCTATAAATACATACTTACCACTGATGCCATCCTTATCAACGGCATAGGCACCGAACTTCTTGAGCGTCATGCTTTCCTTGACGACACCAGGTACCGATACGAATACCAATGACACGCCTGAGGCGCTCAGGCTGACGTTGCCACCCTCGGAACTACCAGTGCCGTATTGGATGGCGCTGTAATAGCTGCCAGCACCCTGCCCGGCCGGAATCGTGATACTGTAGGGTACGGTGCGGCTCTGGCCAGCGGGAATAACAATTGACTGCGGCAAGTTTATGTAGGGTTTGAGCGACCACGCTGTCTGGGGCGCATCTTTGGCCAGCAATAATTTGGGTGAGCCGGAGTTGTCCAGGAAGGTGAAGTCGATGACATTCATTGTGATATTAAGGTCGGCGCTATTGTTCAGGTTACCGATAGTCAACTTGTCGTTGACCGTTTGACCGGGATTAATATTGAGGTTTTTACGTGGAGTTATCGTTAGGCCTGATGACGAGGCGGCTGCCGAGACTGGAAGTACGTTGGCGATCATCACCAGGAGCACGAGTGCGGTGCCTACTATACTGGAAAAACGTTTCATCTTAATAACTCGCATTTACTTATTAACAATAAGCAGAATTGTAACATCAAAACCGTCCGCTGCATATGTAGGTGATCGTTGTGGTATAGACACCGGCATGCAGGTTCGGATCGGAATTCATGATGTAACTGACCGTAAAGCGGCTGACCAAACTGACATTTGGTGCCGTCGCGACTATATCGCCGTCGTGAAACATATAATGGTTCGGCTGGCTGTAGTCGAGCGCTACGACCGCATTGCCGGATGCACCGTCAGGATCAATGCCGACCGCCGGCGCCGTGTTCGCTACCAGGTTCATACCGAACTGAGTCGTCCCCTTTTGACTGAGCGTCGGCGTCGTCTGGACGCCAAATACATGGTTTCCGGCCGCCGGCGGCGAGCCATTCACCGTGATCACGAACCCCGCCGTGGCATTCGTCCCCACCGCCATCTGCGACTGTGCCGACAGCGTATCCTCATCACTCAGGAAGCCCATATCGCTATAATTACCCCCTGAGGTTGAGGCGCAGTTATCGCTCACCGCCTGACCGAGGCAAAATAAGAGTACCGGCGGCACCTGCGTTTCCAACATAATCGCCTCTGTTATCTGTGTCGTGACGGCACCAACGTCAATTTGGGTGCCCGATCCATCGGTACTGGCGAAACTGGTCATGCGAATGGCGTACGAATGCGCCATGAATGTCGGATTCACGATATTAGAAAATACATAGGTGGAGGGTACATTGCTGGCCACCGTCGGCGCTCGCGTCAGGCGTAGGTGGTTTGCCGATAATATTTCCAGACTCCAGCCAGTCTCGCCCGTCTGGCTAGAGAGCACCGCATTCGAGACGTCCAAGCCCGCTGGAGGAACACATGGCATGTACGGAATTGGATCAATGCAAAAATTCATATCGAGCGACCCGGTGTTTGTTGGCGTCGTAAACTGCATCCCGACTGTATACGTTGTCGTAACCCCGGGCAGGCTACTGCCCACCGTCAAACTACGGTTCTGGAAACGTACGACATCGACGGCTGATGTTGAAGGTATAAAAATAATCAGCGAGAAAAACAGCGAGAGTGCTATCTCGCCCCAAAACACGCGGTGCGGTAGCAAAGCTAGCTGCAGCCGATGGTACTTGTGCATAAGCATATTGTACTAGATCAGTAGCAGAGCGCATATCAAAAGACCCGGACGAAATGTCCGGGTCTTTGTTTACTCCTGCGAAACTATGTCGCGTATATTCTTAAGCTGTTAGGCTCAATATTGAGGAGCGGCTAAGTAGTTAACTTTGCTGGAGTAGATACCAGCTGGTGTAGCAGCGGCGATGTTACCGAGGTAGCGCATCTTACCGGTTGTACAACCAACGACATCAGTGCCTTCGCTAGCCAGTAGTTCTGGAGTCGAAGCACTCGATGGCTTGAAGGTAAACTTTGCAACAAAGCTTGTGTTGATAGAGCCACTACCCTCATCGTAGTCCACTGCCGAGGCAAGTGGAGTAAGGGTGTTGGTATCCGCTACACCATGACCACCGGCTGTCTGGTCGAGGGGAGTGTCTTCGGTATCGAAGGCAAGTCCGAATTGCTCCATACCTGGGTGGCTGATATCTTCGGTTGTCATGGCGTTAATCTGGTCGCCAACGGTGTTACTGAGGGTATAGCCTGAGTAGTAGACCGAGGCACCATTACTAGAGTTGGATGACAACCGCCAGAATGAATGGCCGTCATATGCTGTGTTGACTTCAAGTGAGTTCTCCGCAGACGTATTACCCAAATCAATCGGAGCGTTTACCGTGATCGAATCACATGGTCCGTGAGAGCCTGCAGTTAGCGTGACGGTATCAGGGTTGATCGTACCGACGGAGAAGGACATCGTTTCCAGGACCTTGGTCTGGATCTGAATCGAGTCAGTCATCACATTCGCCACTGTTACACCACCATCAATGATGCTGGTTGAGGTTAGCGGATCAACATCGGTGTCACTACTGTAGTCGTTAATCTTGACGAAGAACGCACCCGAACCTGGGTTGGTAATGTAGTTCGTATCAGTTGGATAGAAGACAATGTCAACCTGTGTACCAGCTGCCGGCTTAACCGTACTTACACCATTTACGAGTGTGATGAAGTTCTGATGACCAGTGGTAGCAGTTGCCTCTACGCTATCAGTCGTCAGTGTCCACCCCGTCTCCAGGACGCCGCCGACAATCACCGCGAAATTGCCACCAGTGTTGTCGCGAGGTACCAATGATGCACCAGTTGGTGAAACAGACGGTATTGTCGAGACTTCCAATGGGCTTGGATAGTTTACATTTAAATCGCTTGTATGGTCTGTGTCAGTACAGGGCGTGGCAGGCGCCGTAGTACATGCAATGGCATCGGTCGCATTGTCACCAGGCGCAGTACAGTCACCAGCTGCGGTCGTGCAGTACTGGAATGTAAATGCCTGGATGGCTGTATCTTTGGCACCGAATCCGCTGCTGGAGCTGTTCGTACTCACCTTGAATGCGAACGTCTCTCCGGATTGCTTGCCGTTCGGGCCACTACCCGGGGCGGCATAGTCTGGGTTCCCAGCTGCGTCGAGGTAATGGTAACCCGGTGACGAGCTGCTCAGCAGCAGGGTACGTTCGGTGAGCGGGTTCAGCGCATCAGCGAACGACAGACTTGGGAAGGCGCTAATCGCGACCCCACTCAGTAGTCCCACTGCCATAGCAAACGCCGCACCGCGTTTTGCCAGACCTTTAAATTTATATTTAGACATGGCGATATGCATCTCCTGTAATTTTTATTGATTTATATTTTAGTGGGTACAGAGCGGATTGTAGCATAAGCGTCTTAATTTTTCAAGGGGTTTATCCACTGTTCGGCTTATGGTCTGTATGAGTCTTAGTAGACCGGCACGACTACAGCGGATAACGAACCGGTATATTTACCGCCTGGCGTCACATTTGAGATATTTATTATCATAGATAAGGTAAAATCTGTCTCACCACTACTGGTATCACTTTTGGCTACGATATCACCGTCGATATATTTAAAGATGTCGGGCGTACTGTAATCGCCATAGGCGTAGCCAAAGCTGGTACTGGTATCCGGCACCTGTACGGCATTGGCGCCGATCGCCGGCGCAGTATTAGCTACCATATTGATACCGAACTGCTCGGCGCCCTGGTGTGAGGTGGCGGCGGTTGTTATACCGTCGAGAGCGTGCGTGCCCTGCGATGGTGTGGCACCGGTGATCTGTATGATGTAGCCACTGCTCAGATAGTTGCGGACTTTGATAGCGTTTGTGGCGGTGGCCGTACTCCCTACATCAAGTGTACC
>DHXQ01000036.1:48855-52488 GCA_002413755.1 Candidatus Saccharibacteria bacterium UBA5152
GAGCAATAGGCATTGGAACAGATGCCGGAGCCACTGCCAATGCCAAACTGCGTTTCGTTAACCTTATAGTTTGCCGAGCTGGACGAATCGGCGTAGACCGCCGTGAATCCACCGAGCATCAGCAGACTGGCAACGAGTGCTGCGAAACCTGCATAAAATCTAAACCTTCTTGTTTGCATAAGCGTTACACTTATTATCCTAGAGCCGGCTCAAAAACACAAACCGTTAGAGCTTGTAGCTGGCCGAAGTCGGCAAAATGTAGTACCATAGCAATAATAAAGCATAGGCGTTATTAAAAGAGACATGGCCGAAGAACCAGCATCACCAACACCGGAGGAAAAACCCGCGGACGCAGCGCCGCCGGCTGGTTCGCCGTCCGAGGCCACCCAAGCCGTCCCCGCCGATGCTCTGGCCAAAACCAACGAAGAATTGGCCGAAGAAGGTGTCGACGTCGCCCCCGGTTCGGACACACCGACTACGCCTGATGGCAAGCCCATCAAAAAGCCAGGCGGCATCAAAGCCCTATTCAAAAAGATCAACGTCTACCTCCTGGGTTTTGTTATCGTCGCCGTTGTCGTCGCCGCTACTGGCGTGGTCAGCTACCTCAATAACAAGAAGGTGCCTAAGACTCCAGACGTCGCCACCCAACAGCTAACCACCGATGCCCTCAAGCAGCTGGCGAATTCTGACGCCACGGTCGGCAGCGCCGCCCAGACTCTGACCGTCCAAGGCAATGCCATCATTTCCGGCCAGCTGCTGGTCCGCAAGGACCTGAATGTCGCCGGTTCTATCAAGCTGGGCGGCGATTTCACTGCCCAAAACATTACCGCCTCCGGCAAAGCTAACTTCGGAGACACCCAGATCAACAGCCTGCAAGTCGCCCAGAATGCCGCCCTGCAAGGTACTACCACCGTCAAAGACCTCAACGTGGCTGGTACGACATCGTTCGGTGGGCCAGTCACTGCTGCTCAGCTTACCGTCAGCAAACTAATCCTGAGCGGTAACGGTGTCTTACAGATTCCCAACCACCTGTCATTCTCCGGCCCCTCGCCAACCCGCTCGATTACCGATGCTGGCACACTTGGCGCTGGCGGCACCGTCTCCATTAACGGCTCAGATACCGCCGGCACCATCAACATCAACACCGGCAGCGGACCGGTGGCCGGTTGCTTCGTCAAAATTACCTTCTCACTGGCCTTCACCACCATGCCGCACATCATTGCCTCGCCCTTCGGAGCCGGCACCGGCAGCCTCGACTGGTATGTCACCAAATCAACCACTGGCTTCAGCATCTGCACCCTCAATGCCGCTCCCGCAGGTCAGGTGATGGGCTTCGACTACTTCGTCACTAACTAGACAGCTGTGTTTTCCCAGTAATAACTCCCCAGCACCTTAGCTGTGAAAGGCCCGATCCGTGCATCGTTTGTTTTAATCTGGTTTACTCTTCTTCTGAATTCATACATTGCTGCGTCATATGGATCGCCAGCCACATCAAACAATCCGCCGCCTCGTTTTCTCAAGTCTGTGTCTCTGGTGAAGTCGCCTTGTGCAAAATCAATAATCCTAACCATTGCCAATCCCATATCAGATGCGACAGCCAAGACCTTTTCTTTTTCTCCAGGCTGTTCCGGGAAACCAACAGACGTAACGGTAACAGGTAGGTGATGCGTCGGAACTTCTGGCAGAATTTGCAATCTTGGGTCACGTTGTAAAACAAAAAAGCTTGTCTTATGTCCGGCAGGGTTTATTTGCTGATGTAAGATGGCCGCGCCCAAGCCGTGTGCCGCAAAAGCTGGCCCAATGGCTAGTACATCTACAGAATCAGCCTTGACCATATCTTTGATTGCTCTGGTGGATTCTTGCGACTCCACCAATCTTACCTTTGGCAAGAACTGAGCCATAAAATCCTTGCATTGATCTAACGCCGGACGCTGTCCGAGGCATACAACCCCCTCTCTGTCTAAGGACGCCGGATCTTGTTCACGAGAGCCCGCAAGTGAGAGCGCAACGCTTAAATCAACCCTGGCAACAATCGGCGGTAACTCTGAGGGCCTGCATCGAACGAGCTGAACCGCCGCATTCTCGACTACACCCGACAAGGTGTTATTCACGGCTATAACTCCCAGCCCCGGCTCATTTGCCCTGCTCTCACCCACTACCTGCGCAAACGTATCGCAGGGATTCACATCCACGGGTTCACCAGCCGCTAATTGTGCTGCTAAGGCATGGTAGGAATACTCGTCGCCTTGCGTGGCAAAACTCAATCTGTACATTTGGCGTTATAATACAATATTCAATCGCTATTTTCAACTTATAGGTTCACTGGTCCCGCTTGGCGGGCACGATGACGCCGAGTTAGCTTGACTGGTTTACTGAGACGGGAGCTCACCGGGACTGGCGGGGTTCTGGCAAGCCTGAGGTGAGCTCCGCTACACGTCGACGAAGACTGTGACAGCGTCAGCTTTGACGTGCAGTAGCGCGCGGGCGATCTTGATGGTTTTGACTTCGTATGGTGTGGTGATGATCAGATCGCAGGGCAGCAACATGCAGAGGAAGTTGTGGTGGCGCGGCAGGATGTCGAACGGCCCGGTTTCGTTGGTGGCCGTCAAGCTGTAGGCGTCGCCCTTGAAGTAAATCTTGAACGGGGCATAGACTTTGACGGCCATGACGGGCTTCGACGGATCAGCCGGCTTTCGCTCAGCATCATCTCCGTCGGAAGCGCCATCACCGGCCGCTGATTCCTCTTTGACGGCAGCAGTGTCAGCAGGTTTTTCGGCCCCAGCCTCGGGCTTTGCCTCCGCTGGCTTCTCTTCAGTTTTTTCGTCAGCCATCAGGACGAAGTTCCTGTCAGATAACTCATACGATAATCTCCTCAATGCCGTTCAGAGTGTCTTCGCGGGTGTGGTGTTCGCCAGGGATGCCGGTCATTTTCTCCATGACGTTGAACTGCTGGCTGAAGTATTGGATTAGTTTCTTGGCCTTGTTGTAGTCGTCGCGGTCTTCGGTTGACAGTTCGGATTCACCGATGATGGCGATGATGCCCTTTAGTGAGTTATACTTCTGCAAAATCGCCTGGACACGGGTGTTGAGCATATAGTGACGCTCACCGACGATTTCCGGGGTCAGTAGGCTGGAGCTGGAGGCGTTGATGTCGACCGATGGGCGGATACCCTGAGCAGCCACGGCACGAGACAGCACAATCGTGGAGTCCAATTCGTGCTGGATCATCTGGACGGCTGGGTCGGACAGGTCGTCAGCCGGGACGTAAATCGTCTGCAGGGCGGTGATCGAACCGTTCTCGTTGGTCGTCAGGCGGTCTTCCATCGCCTTGACGTCGGAGAAGATCGTCGGTTGATAGCCACCCTCGGCCGGGGTCTGGTCGATGATCGTCGAGACCTCGTTCTTGGCCTGAATGTAGCGGTACATGTTGTCGGCGAAGAGCAGGATGTCTTTTTTCTTGTCGTCGCGGAAGTGTTCCGCCAGGGTAATAGCGGACAGAGCGATCAGCGAGCGCTGGACCGGGTTTTCATTCATCTGCCCGAAGAACATGGCTGTGGTCTTCAACAGGTCATTGTCCTTCAGGGTCATGTAGAGTTCGTGACCCTCACGGATGCGCTCACCAATACCGGCGAA
>DHXQ01000036.1:52626-58142 GCA_002413755.1 Candidatus Saccharibacteria bacterium UBA5152
AAGAAGTCGAGCACCTTGATGCCAGTTTCCAGGATTTCATCCGGCCGGCTCTTTAGTGAGGTTTCCTGGAACAGCGGTGCGAAGATCGAGCGCTTGGGCATTTTGTCGAGGACAGCTTGCGGCAATTGCGGCTTACCGTCGATTGGGCGGCCCATGGCATCCCAGACCCGGCCGACCATCTCGTCACCGACGGGGATCTCCAGCGAGTGGCCACTGCGGGTAACCAGTTCGCCTTTTTTGACGGAATTATCACCGGCGATGTTCAGGCAGAGCGCCATGTCGCCGTGTTCGAGGGAACTTACAAGCAGCGGTGTCTTATTCTTGTTGTCGACAAACACCATCTCATTGAGTTCGGGCATGTCATCATCGAACTGGATCTTGATAACAAGACCCTTAAGTACGCGGACAACACCCTTACCCATTAGTCGTTGCCCCCTGCTCGAATTTTTTTCAAGCCCGCCAAGCTTTCTTTTAGACGGACGTCCACTAGTGCGCGCTTGGCCCGGCTAAACTGGGTGTGCAAATCGGCCGCAGTCTCGACGGAGCGCTGCTTGGCGGCGGTCATTGCCCGGAAACGGCTGGCCACCTGCGCCAGGCGGCTGTCATAGATAAACTGGGTCAGCGTCAAGCGTAAGATCGAGGTTTCGAGGTGCATCACGACCGAATAGGAATCCGGCTCAAAGATGTAGGTCTTTTCGCTGATCTTATCAGCGTCCAGAGTGTCCAGATCGGCAATCTTACCCATGCTGCTGACGACCTCACTGAGGTCAAGCTCCTTGATCTCCTGCTGGGTCAGCGAGATATAGTTCTGGTAAAACACCCGGCTTTTGGCGTATTTTTTGATCTCTTTCATCAGTGGATCGACGTTGATGTAATCTTTTTTGGGCATTTCAAAATAGAGGTTGTAGTGGATCTTCAGCTGGTCGAGTTGCAGTGCGCCGTGGTGGCCGATGACGATGATGTCGTTTTTGTCAGCATCGTAGTGCTCGCGAAATTTCTTGATCAGGCGCTGGTCGATATCGCCGGTCAGGCCGCCGGGCGCGGTGATCAGGATCATCAATTCTTTTTCGATTGGTTTTTCGTCAACCGAGCGGCCGAAGTTAAACATCACATCCATCCGGATCTGGCGGTAAATATTCCAAACCTCGTCGAAGAATTCGTTACTGATCAACACCTTGCTTTTGGTCTGGGTGATGCTCATGCTCGACAAACTTTCGAAGGCGCTGGTCAGTGAGACGATGGTACGCATGGAGGCTTCTTCGGCCTTGATCTCTAGTGGTCGTTTCATTTCTTGGCTTCCTTCTCGTCTTTGACGACTTCCGGCTTGGCTTCGTCGACTGGCTCGGCTACTTCAGCCGGCTTGTCGCCTTTTTTGTCATCCTTCTTATCGTCAGGCTTGGCATCGCCTTCTTTCGGATCATCGCTGCCTTCAACCGAGGTCTCTGCTGCGGCGCCTTCGCCCTCTGGCTTCTTCTTACCCTTGGCTTCGGGAATAATGACTACCAGCTTTTTGAGTTCGTCACGGATCTCTTCGAAATTGCTGGTTTCCTTGTCTTTTCCNNTTCATCTTCTTGATGTCGATTTTTTCTTCGGGAGCGGCATTGATGATGATATCGAGCAGGAACTGCTGGTCCATCAGGCTATAGCCTTCACCGATGTCCTGGTTCATCATGATAAACAGTGCCTTACCCTTGTCGTAGTCGGCCTGGGCCTCCGGTGACAGCTCGGTACCGAAGTGAGCGTACTCTTCTGCCTGGCGATAACCAGCCAGGGTTTTGTTGAGCGCTGCGGCCAGGCCCTTTTGGCGCTTGTTCTGACCAACTCCACCGACACGGGTCACCGACAGTCCGGTACTGACGGCCGGGCGCATCGTATCTTTGAAAATACCCATATCCAGGATCCACTGCCCATCGGTCATGGACATGACGTTGGTCGGCAGGTAGGCGGTAATATCACCGGATGGGGCATAAATGATCGGTAAAATGGTCTGGGTGGCACCGTTGCGGTCCAGGCGGCCAGCCCGCTCCACCAGGCTGGAGTGGGTATAGAACATGTCCCCCGGATAGGAGTCGCGACCCGGGCTGACGCCGGCGATCAGGGATATTTCGCGGTAGGCCTGGGCGTGCGAGGTTAAGTCGTCATAAATCACCAGAGTGTCCATCGCCAACTCTTGCCAGAAATATTCACCGTGCGCCGCACCGATGTACGGCGCCAGATAGGTCACAACCAGCGATTCGAACATGTTGGTAACGATAATAATCGCCTTCTCCAGCGCGCCGTTCTTTTCCAGGCGGTCGACCAGCTGGGCGACATCGCGCTGGCGCTTGGCGATCAGCACGTAGATCACCGTGATGTCGGTATTCTTCTGGTTGATGGCGATCTGAGTGGTCATGGCCGTTTTACCGACCTTACCATCACCCAGTACAGCCATACGCTGACCCCGCACCAGTGAGAAGTTGATATCCAGCACAGTGATACCCGTCTCTAGCTGGGTATCGAGTAGTTTGCGCTCGTAAAGCATCGGAGCGTTGTGAAAGATTTCCCAGACACCATCCGGCTCGATCGGACCCTTGTTGTCAATCGGCTCGCCGAAGGCGTTGACCACCCGGCCGATGAAGTTTTTGCCAACCTTGGTCACCAAATCATCGTGCTGAATGACACAGACCATGCCGATATGCAAAAACGTCGTGCCGAGTTTCATGATCACCACGTAATCTTCGTAGACATGGTGGACGTAGCCCTTGGAGCCGTCTTCGAAGCGGATCAGGGCATGGACGTTGGTTGGCTGCAGGCCGCGGACTTTGACCAAGAACGAATCAATACCGATGATTTCACCCACCGGCTTTCCCTGTTTGACCAGGTCTTCGAACATCTTGTCGGCCACTACTTAAGACCCTCCAGCTGGCTGATCATGACACCGCGCTTACCCTGGAATACCGACCGCATACTGAAGTCGTGGATGTGGTTGGGCGTCCGCATATAGACGCCACCAACCAGCGCCGGTTGTAGGCCAATACTGAGTAAAGTGTGTGGGTGAGCGTTCTCGCGCAACCAGGCGACCAACTTCTGAATACTCTCCGGGTCAGCCTCGACGGCAAAGGTCATGTGCACGATCGGCGCCTTATCCTTGAGCTTGCGCAGTTGCTCTTTCATGAGCATGCGGACGTGGTCATTGGTGACATCTATCTTGTTGAGGTCCAGAAAGTCGCTCAGGGCCTGACTCATCGTCGGCATGTGGTAGGCGGTCTTATCGCCGCCAGTCCGGACTTTTTGCGACTCCAGGTCGCCGTCAACGGTTTCAACCTCCCGGACCAGACGAGCTAAATCGGCTCTACCGATGAGAGCCGACGGCAAAACGTAGGTTTCGGAAGCTGCTTCGCTCATGATATTCGCTCGCTCATAACCGCATATCGTCCACGATCTTTTGTTTATTGGCTTCCATCTGAGAAATGATAAATGGTAATTGGGATTTGAGGTCAAACTGGTCGCCCAGCGCCTCCAGCAGGTAATGCTCAACAATCTTGGCCATATTTTCTTCGTAACTCTTGATCAGCAACGCTTCGCGGTCAGAAACGTCCTTTTTGAGGGTTTCAACCATCAGAAGGCGTTGCTCTTCGACAGCGGTAGCGCTCTTTTGGAGCGAATTCAGTGCCAGCTCCTGGGCTTCTTTCATCGCTTTGGAGTAGGCCGCGAATTCTTCGTCCAGCTTGCTGGTAATCTCTTTTTTGAGATATTCGTTCATCTGGGCGATCGTCATGTCGAGATCCTGCTTCAGGAACATGGCGTTCTCGGTGATAATCTTCTCAAAGTGCAATCGACCCCGGTTGCGGAGTTCTTCGTGGAACTCTTTGTTGAACAAGCCGCCCGATTCCTCGAGGGCAACGTCGTTGATCACCGGGTCCTTTCTCTTCGCGCCGCCACCCAGCAGTTTGCGCAACTGGACACCGATCAAAATCAAGCCAAATAGAACGACGATAAAACCGCCGATTATGAGCAGCTGCCACCACGTCATTATATTGATCCCAGCCCCCTGTTTTTTGTCATAGCTTTAATAGTAAATATACGGCAAAAAGGCCGATTATCAAAATAAGCACAGCCGTTAAGATGATCTCCAACAGCGCCCGAAAAATCGATTTTTTCGAGAGCGGATTACGCCCGATCGAGATCAAACTATTGCGGATTCCGGAATACAAAATTACAACTGCCGCGATAATACAAATGCCAGTGATAGCGATGCTGAGGTAGATCCGCAGCGGTCCGACGGGCTTTTCTGCCACCGCTTCACCGAGACGTTGCAGGAACTTCGGGACATTCGTCTTAGTGCTCTTCTGAATCGGATTGGTCTTGACGTCGATAGCCACCGGCACGATCCCGAGCACGACTTGGGCGGCGGCTTTGCCGGTGGTGTCTTTGAGCGAAACTTTACCAATGCCTTGCGATTTGCTGTTAAAGTTAGCGGCCGCTCGGCCAAAAACGGCCTTGGCATTGCTATCGGCCTTCATGGCGACGCCATCTACTGATGACAGTGTCACATAGTCTCCGGCCTTGATGTCCCCACCCTGGCTGCTGACCAGCGTGTCGAAGGTACCCGAGGTGGCCACATATACCTGGTTTGGTAGGCCAGCATCGATGGTCACCGACAGCTTGTTACGGTCAACCGTTACGCCGTACATATGGCCCTGGTCGCCCTTGGTCGAGACTTCGACTTTGCTGGCTCCCGCCCCTGTTAATTGGACAATTGTGCCGACTTGCAGCGCGCTGACGGCAGCATAGCCCTGTACACTGCCGGCGGCGGTCGGGTTGGAGTTGGCGGTACTCGAAGTTGTCGAGCTCGTACTCGTTTTAGATGTAGAGCTGGTTGATGACTTCGCATCGGCAGCAAAAGCGACAGAATGCGCGGCGCCCAGGACGACGAAAACGCTCAAAAATAGCAATGTAATAAAGCGGCTGCGTTTCATATCTGTTATACGCTCATATTCCTCCCTCTAAACATAGCATAAACGGTATGAGAATAACAGATGCAGCGGCGTATTCGATTCCGCCTGAACACATGCTACATCGCGATTCCCAAATGTAACTAGAAGTTCACACTATAACAGAGGGCATGAAGTAACTTTCTGGTTACATTTCGAAAATGGCAAAAAGACATGCCTCCGACGCGCTGCAGGCTGCTAAGCTAGCTATTGTAGCAACGTCTTGAGGGTCCCGAGCAGGCGGTCGATGTCAGCATTTGTGGTGGAACGGCCGAGGGTGAAACGCAAGCTGGCGCGGGCGACGTCGTCACTGAGGCCGAGCGCCTTCAGCACGTGCGAAGGGGTATCACTGCTGGCACTACAGGCTGAGCCCGCAGCCGCCATGATGCCGGCGGCGTCGAGCCCAAAAATCAAGCGCTCGTTGTCGCTGCCCGGGATGGTGATGTGGACATTGTTCGGTAAACGGTGCTTGCGCGAGCCATTGATAACGGCTGAAGGAATTTGTTCGGCCAGCTTGCTAAAAAAGTATTGCTGCACCGCCTG
>DHXQ01000036.1:58361-60529 GCA_002413755.1 Candidatus Saccharibacteria bacterium UBA5152
CCGCCACCATAAACCAGCGGTTCTAGGGTAATCCCAGCCTTCACGAACAGTAGGCCGGATTGCTTGGGCCCGTAGATTTTACCACCGTTCAATGAGAGCAGGTCGGCGCCCAGGCGGGACATTTGAAGATCTAAATAGTTAGCCGCCTGGGCGCCGTCGACGTGCAAATACAGCGGTGCCGCAACACCACAGGACCGGCGATCCCGGCGGACAACGGCGAGCAGGGCAGCGATCTCGCGGATCGGCTGGATGGTGCCGATTTCATTGTTGGCATACATGGCACTGATCAGCACCGTCTGGTCGTCGATCAAAGAGGGCAGGGCAGTGAGGTCAATAATCCCCTGCTCTGTCACCGGCATCAGCTTGTGGTCGTACTGCGCGGCGGTCGCCAGTACCGAGTCGTGCTCGATCGCGCTAACCAAAAGGTTTGCGCCGGCGTGAAGTCGCATGACGCCGTGGACGGCCAGGTTGTTGGCTTCACTGCCGCCGGCTGTGAAAACGATTTCGGCCGGACGGGCGCCGAGATAGCCAGCAACCGTGATGCGGGCTTGATCGATTGCCCTCCGGACATCATGAGCTGCCTGGTAGAGCGCCGAAGGGTTATAAAATTGCTGGCTGAAATACGGCTCCATGGCCGCAATAACCTGCGGGTCGACCGGTGTGGCGGCGGCATAATCAAGATAGAGCTGTTGCATTGTTGATTATATTATAACATCAAAGATGTTATATGGCTTGCAGCATACGCTGCTGTTCGGCACCGATTTGCTGGATGTAGAGTTTGGCGGCCCGGTAAAAATTAGCCAGCTCCTGGCTGCTGAGCGGCTGCGACGGTAGGTTGCCCTGAGCTTTCAGGATACCGCCGGGACGAACGTCATAGCGGGTGGTGACGGCTTGCCATTGGCCGTTGTCGTCCTTCCACTCTTCGTGCCAGACCCAGGTTTTTTCATCAAGACAAAAGAACTCGCGCCGATGGCCATCGGGGATAGGGCCGAATAGTTTGCCGCCGTCTTTGGCTTCGTGGTGCAGCAAGGCACTATAGACCTCCGCCCGGCGCTCTTCGCGTTTTTGCTGTAAATAGTTACTTAGAAACATCGGATTCGTCCTCATTGACATCCGTAAACTGCATCTCATGCAGATTCCAGTCGATTTCGGCATCGGTCAGCTGAGTATCAGGCTCCTGCTCGGGACGAGCAGCATCGGCCATCATGTTCTGCATCAGATTCTTACCAACATCAAATGGGTGAACCGACACATACTGGGCTGAACCATATTTGGCAGCAATGATGTCGCGCTTATCGAGTGGCGAGAAAGATTTGGCGTGTTTGTCGGCAGATTGCTCAAGCAAACGGTCCGCACCTTGCAGGGCATAGATACGAGCCTCGAGGCCATGCTTAAAATCAGGCGTGCCGTGCTGGTCGGCAAAGCGACGCTCGTTGTTGCTTCCCATTCCTGGGAGCTTGATTGATAAACTCATGATATGTAGTGGTTAGTTATAGATTAAATAGGTTATGCGCATTCGCAGTGGTGGCTGCGGCTAAGTCCGAAAGATGAATTTTACGCAGGTTTGCGACAAATTCGGCAGTCACACTAATGTGATATGGCTCACAAATACTACCACGGTACGGAGAGGGTGTCAAGAACGGACTGTCAGTTTCCAGCAAAATCCTTGACAACGGTATAGACCTATACATTTCCAGCTGGGCTTCACTACGAGTGAATGTCGCGATGCCGTTAACACCGATGTAGAGCCCCCTGTCGAGAGCTTTCTGTAAATTTGCGGGGCTATCGGTGTAGCTGTGGAGCACACCGCGGATCGGCTTGTCACCACTGTTAAGCGAGTCAAAAATCGGCCAAAAGTCATCCAAAGCGTCGCGGACATGAAAAATCAGCGGCAAATCGTGCTCCAGTGCCAATTTGATCTGAAATCTCAGGATTTCGGCCTGGCTGGCCGGGTCGGAATGCTCATAAAAGTAGTCCAGGCCGCACTCACCCACCGCCACTACCTTATCAGAGGTGGCGAGAGCCACAAATTGGTCTAATGTGGGCATATCGAGCATCAAAGTACCAGCCGGACCGCTCCCTGCAGAGACATAATCCTTAGCTTCGTGCGGGTGAATGCCGATGCTGGCGTAGCAATTGGCGCGCCCCTGCACAAAATCGACCGCCAG
>DHXQ01000036.1:60748-70388 GCA_002413755.1 Candidatus Saccharibacteria bacterium UBA5152
GCCCACATGGCGCGGGTGACGGCTTCGCCGCCCTCGCCAGTGAGTTTCTCAGAAGATTGGATATGGCAGTGGGTATCCACCAGATGCATCGCTAGTCCTTTGATTTCGCTTCAGCGGTTTCAGCTTCTGTGGTGTCAAACTTCGGGAACAGCGTGCCTTCAATCGGCCGGACCAGGCCGCGTTCAAAGACGGCCTTGATCTTGGCGGCGGTGCTGGGCATGAATGGCGCCAGCAATTCGGCGATTTCCAGCAGCTCACCGACCTGCGTGGCGAGGACTTCGCGCAAGTGTTCTTTATCGTCGGTTTTGGCGATTTCCCAGGGCTTTTCGGCGTCAATGTACTGGTTCAGTCCGCGGACCTGTTCCCAGACCTCGTCAAGCGCGCGATCGAAGTGGCAGTGCTCGAGGGCCTGGCGATATTCGTTGGTGTCGTGGGTGGGTGCCGGAATCTCACCGATCGCGCTCTCCTGGTAGCGCTGAATCATCGCAGCGGTGCGCTGAACGGCGTTACCGAGCTCGTTGGCCAATTCGTTGTTGTAGGCCGTCTCTAACTTCTCCCAGCTGAAGTCGCCATCCTCGTAGGATGGGATGTGGCGCAGCAAATAGTAGCGGAGCGTATCAGCGCCGTACTTATTGATCACATCAAACGGTGATAATGCGTTGCCGAGCGATTTGCTCATTTTCTTGTCGTTAACCGTTACATAGCCGTGGACATAGAGTTTCTTGGGTAGGGCAATGCCGAGTCCGAGCAACATGCCCGGCCAAATAGCGGCGTGAAAGCGCAAGATTCCCTTGCCGATCACCTGCATGTCGGCTGGCCAAAACTTCTTGAAATCTTCGTGTTCCGGGTAGCCTAGCACGGTGATGTAGTTCATTAGCGCTTCAAACCAGACATACATGACCTGCGTCTTGTCGCCGGGCACCGGGATGCCCCAGCTGATCTTATCCTTCGGACGGGAGATGCTGATGTCTTCCAGACCTTCGCTGATGACTGACAGAATTTCGTTACGCTTAGTCTTGGGTATGACCTGAAACTGATTCGATTCTATCGCTTTCTTGATCTCATCGTTGTAAGCACTCAGGCGGAAAAAGTAATTTTCTTCTTCGATCTTTTCGTAGG
Source organism: Candidatus Saccharibacteria bacterium UBA5152 (assembly GCA_002413755.1). Taxonomy (GTDB): domain Bacteria; phylum Patescibacteriota; class Saccharimonadia; order Saccharimonadales; family UBA4665; genus UBA4665. The sequence goes on from DHXQ01000036.1 coordinate 61,868, forward strand.
GGCGGTTGTGATCCGGGCAAATGCCGTTATTTTCCTTAACGACGGTTTCGGTGAAGAATTCTTCATCACCTGTGCAGTACCAACCGACGTAGCTTTGTTTGAAGATATCTTTTTCGAGGGCTTTCCAGATCAGTTGGGCACGCTGTTCGTGACCCTTGTCAGTGGTGCGGATGAAGCGGTCTGGGCTGACATCGAGGGCAATTACCAGGTCGCGGAATTTCTGGCTCATCTGGTCGCTAAGCTCTTGCGGCTTGAGGCCCAGCTCTTCGGCTTTTTCGGCAATCTTACCACCGTGCTCATCGGTACCGGTGCTGAAGATAACATTCCGGCCCTGACCGCGGGCGGCGCGAGCCAGCACGTCGGCCATGACGAATTCCATGGCGTGACCGAGGTGCGGTTCACCATTTACATATGGAATAGAGGTGGTTACAAAATAATTCATGAGGGCTCCTGATCTGTCTGTGGCTACAGCGAGAGGGTATTATTTATAAAAAATTACAGATTATGATGTGAAAATGATCTTCTGATGTGAAAATAGTAAGCCCGCAGGGGCATGCCTACGGCGCGGGTTACGGGCATCGTCATTGTCTGTAATCTTGTGATCATACTAAACATAGTATAACACCTCTGTCGTAGCTTAAAATAGTGTGGAATTGGTAGGCTCAATAATCTCCGCCAGCCCGACGTGCAGATGTTCGGCCAAGCGTTCGATGAATACCGCCAGATAGCCGTAGACCTTCTCACGGGCAACCGGCAATTCCATCCATTTTGCCCGGTCATTCTCCGGAAATTCGATAGTTTTGCCAGACCGTGGCGGCCACTCCATCGTAACCATCGAGTCGCAGTGGACCTGTGTCAGGTCAATGTCACCTTCGGCTGCCCAGATATGATTTACTTTGCTGCCCTGCTTCATGTCGCCGAGGCTAATTAAATTATTACGCGGTGCCGCAATGCCGATTTCTTCGCGAAACTCACGCTCCATAGCCTGCAGAGGCGTCTCGCCATCCTCCAACTCGCCCTTTGGTATTGACCAGACATCCTTATTTGCCCAAAACGGACCGCCGGGATGCACCAGCAGCACTTCATAACCCGCGGCGGCCTGAGCAGCTTGAGCGGCCTTGCGATATACCAGAAGTCCGGCGGCTTGTATCATGGCTTACTTCAATAGGTCGATTACGGCGTCACGCTCCATGTCATCGAGGTCAGCGTACAGCTCTTTTTCGTATTGTTCGGCAACTTTGAAGATGTAATCCTCGTTGGAACGCGGTAATAGATGGAAGACGATGTGGTTCAGTTTGATATCGCTCTGCGGGCGGAATGGCCGGTAGCTTTGGCGGATATCGAAGCCGTCGCCCAGCTTGCCAACCAACTTTTGCTCGAGTTCAAAGATCAGGTCAAAAATGCTCGTCAACTCGTCGTGAGTTAGATCCCAGGGCTGCTCGATGTGGCGCTTGGGCATGATCAGTAAATGGCCGGGGACCTTGTGGGGATCACTGAGCACCACCTGCGCCAGGTCATTCTGCTTCAGAACCTGTTCGTATGGATTGCAAAATGGACAGTTGGTCGGTTCAGGCATAAATATAAAACCCCTCGATTAATACAAATCTGTGTGGTGGGCGAGGAGGGACTCGAACCCTCAACCCATTGCTGGGGACAGATTTTAAGTCTGTTGTGTAAACCATTCCACCACTCGCCCGTTGTTTTGTCAAATTCTTGCTTTTGCAGTCGACAATAGTCCGATTATACTACTGAACTACCCTTTTACGCCACCGTTACCCCTTGTCATCGATGCTGACAATTTTACTATATTTTCATAATCCATTGGCATGTTACAAAGCGCATCGATCGACATACTATAAAGAACACTACCAGAAATACCATGAGAAGTATTTGCTACGCGCTAAGCTACGCCACGAAGGGCTCAGGAATGCACATCGCGCCTTCATGCTTACCTACATGTCAGACAAGGCCTGTGTAATATGCGGGGAAGTAGACATCAGAGTTCTCGAACTCGACCACCTTGATCCGAGTAAGAAAAAATTTAGCGTCTCTCAGGCTGCCGCGCGTGGTTTTAACATCGAGGATGTCGTGCTTGAAATTAAAAAGTGCCGTGTACTTTGTGCAAATTGCCACAAAAAACATACGGCACAACAAATGGGATGGTATAAAGCAATATAAATTGGAGGCACCTGCCAGGGTCGAACTGGCCTACGAGGTTTTGCAAACCTCTGCGTAACCGCTCCGCCAAGGCGCCATCATCTTAGTTACTCCGTCGATTATACCTGATTCGCCCCTTAAAATCACCCGACAATAGCCAAACTGCTTGTGTCATGTAAAAAATATGACTGAAAATATATACTACACTACGTAAAGTACATCGCAGGTGAGAAACACAAAAAGATAAAACAAAGTGCAAGATTCACCTACTCGCAAACAAAACTACAAAAGCAAAAATAAATACCAACATAAAACGATAACGTAACTGAAGGAATGCTATGACTATCGAACAAATCCTGCACAAGATCGATCGGACACTCGAAGCGCGAGACAAACAGCGAAAACAAAATAGCGACGCCAGCCACGGCCGAAACTAAGGCTGCGGCTGGTACTGTCGCGTCAGGTAGCTGCCGTATGTGGGCGTTTGCTGACATTCAAACAGTGTCTGGCAGACCGCACCGTCAAATTTAGCATAGGCTAAAAATATTGTTTGTTTGAGGCTGATGACATCATCGGATAAGTTGACGGCGAGTTTCCTGTCCGGGTAACCCAGATAATGCGTAACTGTGTGGTCAGTGGTATAGGCCGCCGCGGCCTGGGCCGTCAGAATACCGACATCGTGGTGATCGGCATGGTCACCGTCGGCTTGGTTATCTGAACCCTGTGTCCGGATCTCATCAACCTGGTCAGTCGTCATCACACCCAGCAAGGTATCGACGAGCTGTTGTTTCGTATATGTCGAGCTCTGGTCTACTGCTGCCAGCTGCGGCAATGAATCATTAAGCAAGCCGTGCAGGCTGGTATAGCCATCACCGGCAAAGCCTTCACCGTGCAAGTTGCCGTCTGGTAAGCGCAAAAATACCAGCGAAACTTTTGGAACACCTTCTAAATAGCTCACCGTCACTTTGTTATCACCAATATATTGCTGTTCGTCGTGCCAGACATTGGCGACATCAAACATCGCGGCGTAAGCGGCCTTCGCCCCCAGTTCGCGGCCACCCCAATAATTCACGCCTTCGCCAGCATTACCGGCCGTCACATAGACAGTGCGTATGCAGCGGCCAGCCTTGATACTCATCAGCAGGTCAGGATTCATAAACAATATATCATCGTCCTCATGCGCCACAACCTGTAACGATACGCCGGAATCACAATTGGTGAGAGCTGACAGCGGAGTCAGGCTTTTGTGGACTGGCGGCTCTGGCTTTTCGGCAGCTTTGCGCTCTTTTGCCGCCTGCTCGGCGGTCTTGGTGCCATCCGGATATACTAAAAGCAAAACATCGACACCACCGTTCTGTGGATTCGGCGCATCGATCCGTACGCGTTCGGTAGGCACTCCGTATGTACCGACCAGGCGCTGTATGCTGCAACCGCCATAGGTTGCCGTTTTTGATGGCTGGTTTGGAGTGCTGCTATCTGGGCCGGCTTCAGCTGATCCGTCTCGCACCGCCAGATAGGCAGTTGGTGTATTTTGCGGCAGTTTATACCAGGCCCTGCTGGTCAGGATATCGCGCGGCACAGTGCAGTTATCGACCGGCGCGACAGTCACAGGCTTCGCCATGGCGGCTTTCACAGGCGTCACATCCCAGTAGTTTCCGATCAAGCGCTTGACGTCGCGCCGGTCCAACTCTTCTGACACACGGGCAGTCATGTGGTTACGCGGTGACATTGCGCGCTGGCTGGCAGTATATTCCTGGACCGCATGGCTCATACCGAACGGAATGGTCGCCACGATGACCAACGCCAGTACGCCAAGTACACGCAGATCAACTCGGCGCGAGCTCCAATAGGTGGCGGCCGCGATGGTGACTGCAAACAGTGCGATTGTCAGGTAGCGGGCATCGACTGGATAATAATGGACGGTGAGCACATAGACTGCGGCCGCCACGACCGTTGCGCCGACCAGCAGGAGCGATAAGCGGTACCATTTCAGATCCCTGCCCTCGAGCTCGGCAGCCGTCCAACGCCTTTTAAGTAGCAGTCGGGCCGCCGCATAGATACCGAGTACAAACAATCCAAAGTTGACTGCGTAGGCAGCAATGCTCGGGTCGGCCAACCGGCGGCCAAGTGCACCAGGCACGTCCCGCAGTACGATTACGCTGTGCACTGGATTTGCGCCAAAGTTTGTCAGTAACGCTCCGGTGCCAAACAGTATGGCGACGGCAATCTGCTTGAATGAAGTCAGCAACACATATGGCGAGGCCGCGTCGCCATTACTGACATTGGTAATATGTAGCCCCGTAAGTCCGAGTAATGAGACGGTTGCCGCGCCGATTGAGACGATCACGACCAGCAGCCAGCCCAGCGCCCGCAACATCTCGCTCTTTTTGCGCAAAACAATGCCATACCACAGAGCTGCAAATAAGCAGCTACCGAATGCCAATACAGCGAATAGCTTGTCACTGGCGATCAGTACCGTCAGGATCAGCCCGGTTCCAATAGCCGGCCAACTTTCGAGTTTGGGTACCCGGGAGGCAAACCATAAGACCACCAGGAAAACGATGTATTCCAAGTTTCGAGTCGTAGTCATTGCCATATTCACTGGCAACAGGGCGCCGGCATACGGTTGCGCGGGGATGAGCAATAGGACTGACGCCAAAGCGAGGCATAGGATGCCGAGCATGTACGGTCGTTTTTCGATGCGGTGCAGTAAGTACACCAGACTGCCGACAGTGCCGAGCACTATCAGTATGGTTGTGGCCATAAACATATTGAGGCCGGTTCCAAACAGTTGCATGACGGCGAAGACCGGCCATTTCAGCAAGAAGCTATGCGCCCCGGGGAAGGTCGCGTTGGCGAAGGTCTGACTGTTCTCAAACAGGTACGAATCGACCAGCTGGTCAGCATTCGCTCCTTGTAAAGTAGCTGATAAGACCGTCCAGACGAGCGTAGTGCAGAGTAAGACAAAGCCGCTGGCTGCCAAGAATAATTTGCCGGCAAGCGGTTTATGCAGCCAGTCGGCAAGCTTTTCCCGTGTTGTGAGTGGCAGTTTTGGAGCAGCTTTTTTAGTGGCAGACTTACGTCTAGCCTGTCGTTTCGCAGTCGTTGTGGTTGTTTTTGTGTTTTGTGCCATTACGGATAAAAGCGTGTGGAACGCATGGTTCCATAATAATCTGTTAGCCCAGAAAAAACCAGCCGGACTGCGTATGAACTAATTAGTCAGTGCTTGTGCCGGCGTATCCGAACTCTGGCCGCCAAAGCTGGGATTCAACATGATGCGCGTGGCAGCAGTTGAGGTTGAACTGCCGGTTGACACGAGCACTGTATCGCCAACGGTAATGTCGGTGACCGCGGCTGTCGCGCCATTATCACTCACCGTCGTGTCGCCAGAAATATCGTATGTCTTGGTAGTGCTACTGCGCTGGTCGGCAACCGAAATACTCGTTGAGCTGACCGCGGTTACCGTACCCAGACTGCCATTCATGCTCCGCCCCGCGCGGCCGCCAAAACCACCCTGGGCACCAGCGGCGCCTTGGCCAGCCTGGCCAGTGGTGCTGGCATTCGCGACTGTCGTAACTTTACCTTTTTGATACCCGACACCGGCGAAGAATCCACCGAGGCCGATAACCAGCGCCAATACGACAACGGCGATAATCTTGGTATTCCACATTTGAGGCGGTCTCGTCTGAACGTGAGTTGAGTCTGCCGTCTCTTGGGCTTGCATCTCTTTCATTGCATATCCTCCTTAGGTTTACTGCTGATTTGCTGTCTTCACCGGGTGTGCCTGCTGTGGCTGCGCCACCGATAGCTTGCCGTCATCAAGCCGGAAGGCGATGTCGGTCTTGCCGGCGATTTCCAGGTCATGCGTCACGGCCACGATAGTCGTGTTTTCGGTCTTCGCCAACTGGTGCAGTAGGTCGAATATCACCTTACCGGTTTGGCTATCCAGGTTGCCGGTGGGCTCGTCGGCCAGGATCAGGCTCGGCTTGTTGGCCAGCGCCCGGGCAATCGCCACGCGCTGCTGCTGGCCACCGCTCAGTTTGCCGGGATTACGCTTTGCCTGGTCGGGGCTAATACCGACTTGCTGCAGCAGCAATGCCGCCCGAGCCTGGCGCTGCCGTTTGCCCGTGCCAGCAAATTCCATCGGCAACATGACGTTTTCCAGGGCGCTGAGGTTTGGCACTAAATTGTAACCCTGGAAGACGAAACCGATTTGCTTGCAGCGGTAGGTGGTCTGGCCGCGGTCATGGAGCTTGGTGATGTCTTTGTCGTCAACGACGATGCTGCCACCGCTTGGTTTGTCAAGCGCCCCCAGCAAGCTCAGCAAGGTACTCTTGCCCGAGCCGCTGCGGCCGATGATGCTGGCAAACTTGCCGCTCGGCACGCTGAAGGTGATGTCATTGACGGCGTTCACCGTGGTGTCGCCAGATTTAAAACTGCGTTTGAGGTTGGTAACTTGTAACATATTATCTCCTTTATTGCTTAGATTTGATTTATAGCTTTCTGGCAACTCTGCATTTTGTGTATCATTTGTAATCTTTTGTATACACAAATTGCAGAGTGAGGCAAGAGAGGCTATTCGGCTCGCATGACTTCGGCTGGTCGGATTTTAGCGATGAAGAATGATGCCAGTGCGCTGCCAATCAGGGCAATGATCAGAGCTGCTGCCAGGCCGTAGAGAATGATTTCCCAGCCGACTACGGCGTGGATGTTACTCAGGCTGTTTTGGACACCGCCGAGGGCTCGGCCACCAGCCCGGGCGAAGCCGCGACCGCCAGCACCAGCCGCTGCAGTTGTGGCAGTCGTGGTTGAGCTGGAGGCGTTGTTGACGAGCAGCTTGGTGATTGGACTACCGGCCAGGACACCGATGACCATACCAACGACCGAGCCGAGCAGTGTCAGCGTGACGGCTTCGATGGCAAACTGTCCCATGACCGTGCCATTGCCAGCACCAATGGCCTTGAGGACGCCGATTTCGCGGCGGCGTTCGCGGACGATCATGATCATCGTCAGCAGGATGATGACCGAGCCAGCCACGACGGCACCAATCAGGCTGTATAGTGAGATCGTTTTGATGTTCTCGAGCGGCGTGATGGTTGATTCAGCTTCTGCTGCGGCATTCGTGATATCAGCAGCCGTGCCCAGCGCTGATTTGGCAGCTGTGGTAACCGATTCAACATTACTGATCGAATCAACATTTAGCGTGGCGCTGGTAATTGCACCGGCTTGGTCAGACAACGTTTGGACAGAGGCGAGCGGCATGATGACTTGGTTGTTACTGAAGGTATTACCGGCATCAAAGATTCCTACTACCGTCACCGTCGTAGAGTAAGCTGTGAATGTCGAACCGACCGTCAGGTTGTTTTTGGTTGCCAGACTCGAGCCGATCAGTGCGACGTTATCCGAGCTCGTGCCGGCAAATACTTGGCCGCTTTTAAGTGTGAAGGTACCCCCACCGCTGGCTGTCGACAGATTAGTCGGGCTGGTTGTGCCGACCAGAGTAACTGGTGGCGTAAAAGTCCGAGTGACACCCGATGTGCTGTTTGAGCCGCCGGCTCCACCACCTGCACCGCCAGGGCCAGCGGTAATGTTTTCGCCGCTGTTATTGGCATTACGCCACCCCAGCGAACCGGCATCGATGGCCGATACCAAGTTGCTATTGGTCGTTGTTAAACGGTCACTGAGCGTTTCGGTCGTCGAAGTGACATGACTCAGTGATGTCACCTTGGCCAGATCGGCGGCGGTCAGCGCGTTACCACCACCATCAAAACCGCGGACGCCGGCTGGCGAAACCGAGACGGTATTACCGACAGACGACTTGACGCTCTCAATCTTTTGATTGACTGCTTGGTACGATACGAGCATCGACAATGCCAGTCCGACGCTGATACCCAAAATCACAACTAATGACACAGTCCGGATCACATTCCGGAAGGCATTTTTTATCCCACGGGTTACGACATTCATAAATATATGCTCTCTTTACGCTTATGTTGCTAATCTAATGGCAACTATACGGTGTGGGGTATTAAAGAAAGCTTAAAGCCCTACATGATCAAGCAAGGAGTTAGGCGCGGTTGAGCTTGAGCGTGAACGTACTGCCCTTGCCTGGCGTGCTAACGACGGTAATATCACCCTGCTGGCCGTGCATGATTTGCTGCGCTATAGCCAGTCCCAGACCGTAGCCGTGCTGGCTGCTGGCACCAGAAGTTCGTGAGTTATCGGCGCGGTAAAAGCGGCGGAATAAATGCGGTATGTCCGACGCCCGGATGCCGATGCCCTTATCATGGATGTCGAGATAAACGGCCTTACCCTTTTCGCGGGTTTTGAGATAGATTGTGCCCTTTTCGTGACTGTATTTGAC
>DHXQ01000036.1:70656-71853 GCA_002413755.1 Candidatus Saccharibacteria bacterium UBA5152
TTGCTGGCATCACTAACCACGTCCTGCAATTTGACTGGGGCCAGCACCACATCAGCCGCCTTATCCTGGCGCGCCAAGTTTAGTAAGCCGTCGGACAACGATTTCAGCCGGGCAATATCGGTGGTGTTGTTTTCGATCAGCTGGCGCGCCTCGGCAATCGATAACTTGGGCTTGCGTAGGGCGACCTCATTGCTAGTCTGGATCGCCGTCAGCGGCGTGCGCAGTTCATGGGAGGCATCACTGACGAACTGCGTTTGGGCATCCATGGCGGCTTCGATTGGTTGTAGATTGCGCCGCGCCAGCCAGTAACTAACAATTGCCCCGCCCACTAGCATCAAGGAGTTCAAAATAACCAGATGGGTAATTAATGCGCCCTTGGCTTCGGCCAGCCGGTCCTGGAAGAACTGATGGACTTCCGGCGACGCCCCACCATTACCGTCACGACCGGTGAACGTCCTGTCGCTAAAGAAGCGGTCTGGCGGAACTTGCCGCCCCAGCTCGTGCGACGATGTATTATAAATGACAATACTAAAACAGATACTCATCAACAGAATGATCAGCAAATACGTCATCGCCAGCTTGGCAGTTGGCGATCGTAGGAATGCTTTCACGCGTGAAATGTTAGACATGTTTAGTCTGCCCGGGCGTCTATTTTATAGCCAAAACCGCGGACCGTCTTGATCAAGTTTGGCGTTTTGAACGGCTTATCGACCTTGGCGCGCAGATAGGTGATAAACACTTCGACGTTATTCGGTAAAATGTCCGCATCAAAGTCCCAGACATGGGTCATAATGTTGTTTTTGCTGAGAACCTTATCCTTGTTGCGCAGTAGGTATTCCAGCAAAGCGTACTCTTTGCCCGACAGACTGATCGGCGTGCCAGCGCGCTGCACTTCCTTGCTATTCGGGTTCATTGTCAAATCGCCAGCCGCCAGGACTTCGCCGGCAGTATCATGTGGGCGGCGCAGTAAAGCGCGCACCCGGGCCAGCAATACTTCAAACGAAAACGGCTTGGCCAGGTAGTCATCAGCGCCATTATCCAGACCATGCACCACATCGCGCGGCTGATCCCGGGCGGTCAGCATCAGGATAGGTGTGTGCAGGCCGTCGGCGCGCAGCTTCTTGCAGACTTCAACGCCGCTCATGCCAGGTAGCATGACGTCGAGCAGAATTAAATCATAGTCATCGGCGCTGGCCG
>DHXQ01000036.1:71963-86241 GCA_002413755.1 Candidatus Saccharibacteria bacterium UBA5152
AGTATTCTCATAGGGCTTAGTATGCCTGACGTTTCTTAAAGAATACTTAAGACTCATCGTGGTCTCGCGTGGCTTGCTTGGCGAAGTGCGGCGCAGCCGCTATGCAGCCCGTCCCTTTTTGCCGTTTCCCATATGTAACCGGAAGTTCACATTAAAACAGAGAACATGAAGTAACTTTCTGGTTACATATGGGATTTGAGAAAAAGACATACTCGAATGGACTTACAGGATCTAGTGGTCGAGAGACTCAGCGACCAACGCGGTGTAGTGACGCATAAATGCCAGCTGTTCCTGGTCGACACGCTCGGGAAACTGATAGAAGTTATACATCACCACGCCCCGAACCGCTGAGTCGTATGGATAAACTGCGGTGTACGCAATGCCGCTATTGGCTTGGTTCAGCCGGGCAACTTCCGGGCCTGATTGTTTGCGGCTGAGTGTCCCCCAATCGGCGGTTGTCTGCGGGTTACCGCTTTGGATAGTTTGGACGATCGTATTGTCGGTATCGCTGTCCAGGCTGAGAAAAAAGCTTTTTGGCTTGAAGTGATAATTTTCAACGGATAATTCGTATTCTTCGGTGCCCGAGACGGCCATCAGTCGGATAGTGCGTGACTTCTCGTCGACGATATATAAGCAAATAAACCCCAGATACAACTTGACGCCATCAATCTTATTGCTGAATGGAGCATTCACGATTGCCGCATGCAGGCGCGGGCCACTGAGCTTGTCGAGCTGGAACTCCAATCCCTTGTAGTCGATGTCATCATCCTGCGACTTCAGGTCATCCATACTTTGTAGTATATCAAGTTAAAGTCATTAATCGTCTAGCCGGCTAAGACAGAGAAGTTGTCGATGTGTATGCCAGTTGTTTCCGTCGGCACGACACCGGTGCTGGTGAAGTTGATGCTGGCCAAGCCAGTGCTGGTGATTGCCGAATCGGTCACCGAAGTCTGGGTGACGGAGTCGATGGCCCAGCCGATGGAGGTGCCGGACATCGTCAATTTGGCATGGTGTGTTTCGCCAGCGGATACGGCCGTGCCCGGTGTGAAAGTCGCCAGGACGGTGCCGGCACCAGCAATAACCTTGAGTAGCTGCCAGGCGCCTGCGCTAACAAGGTAGCGGACCGTGTAACAGGTCTGGGTGCTGCTGCTGGCGGCATTGGTCCGACCATTGATCCAGGTACTGGAGCTCACCAGTACTGATGCAAAATAGAAGTCCGCTTCAACGCTGTAGTCAGCCGTTGCGGGTACGGCCGAATAGATATTGGCGCTGGCACTGACTGAGTTATTACGGATTCGACCGGCAGCGGTAATAATAGTGCTAGCCGACGGCGTGGAGGTTTGGAAGGCAATGGTGCCGCCGCTGTCCGGTGTGTGTGAGGTTAATAGCGTGCCGGCGGTATCGGTGTAGGTATCGGTAATTGGCAACGTTGTCCCTGCTGTGGCCGTCGTAGCCGCTGCGGTGGCGCTGGCCGTGCCGGAGCCGCCACCGTTACGGCCGGTCACCCGAAACGTATACGATGTGTTGACCGTCAACCCGGACACGGTTGCAGTCGCGCCCAGCGCTGTACCAAATGTATTCCACGAGCCGGCACCGGCCCGGTATTCAACCAAGTAGTTAGAAGCACCAGCCAACAGCGTCCAACTCAAACCGACGGTCGTCGAGGCAATAGTACCGACCGTCAGGCCGGTGACCTGCGCCGGTACAGACGGTGCGGCCGGAGTATTGGTGCCGGCAGGCGTGTTGGTCTTGGCGGCAATAAAGGCATCGAAGTATGATTTGCCGAAAACCCGTTGCCCGGCCGCCGAATAGTGCAGCGAACCATTGGTCGGGTCGGTCATGCCGGCTCCCGGTCCCCAGGCGAAGCCGGTGTAAGCCTTGCGGCCGGGAGTCGCCTGATGGATGGTGTCTATATTGGTATAAGTGCTGCCGAGAGCCAGCGCCTCTGGTGTCATCCGGCCGAGTACAAATGGCAAATTAGGCAACGAAAACCGGGTGCGGAAGCCGTCGATCAAGGCTTCCAGGTCAGTGCGGTAAGTTGTGCTGGAGGTGCCGTTACCGGCATCTTGCTCGCCCTGATGCCACAGAATGCCCACCAGGCGGCTATTTGGTGCGGCCGCCAGGGCAGCCTGACAGGAAGCAATGGCTCGTTCATACAAGTTATTGGAGGTCGGCGAAGTGCCAATTTTCCAGGATAGCGAGCCGCCGTGCGAGTCGTTGCCTTCAAAGCCGGTGCCGCCGTAGGCCGCATTGACCAATAGAACTTTGCGGTTTGACGGAATAATTCCCTGATACCAGCGAGCAAAGGGCCCGGCCGGGCTCATACCCGGTACCGAGGAAACAGCGGCCACGATGTCGGCAGCGTAGTTCATCAGTGGTTCGACAGACTGCGAGATAACATTGGCGTAGGTGCCGGCCGTACCGAAGATGTAGATGCGTGGATCAACCGGGTCGTAATGCACCAGATCGTAGCCAACGCCCCGGCCACTCATGTTTGACTGGCCAGCACATAGGATGACGTCGAAGCCGCTATCGGTGACATTGGTTGGTTTGAGGACATTGCCGCCGGATGTCACCAGTTCGATGGCGCTATCAAACGGATCGGTCGCCGAGCTGACTGGCGAAGCGGCCCAGCTGGCAGCAGTTGGGCTGGTGGCAGTCATCACTTGTCCACTAGATGGCGTGCCAGTGACGTCGATTCCATTCACCTTGGTCACCAGCGGAGCGGTGGCAGTTCCGCCCAAGTCGCCGGCCAGCTGAATCAGGCCGGGAGTGCTGATAGTGGCGCCACTTGACCCGGCAGGCACACTCCAGACACCATCGCCGCGCAAAAAATTAGAGGTCGAGCCAGTGCCGGCACCCAGGTTGGTGACCGGAACTTTGCCGCCACTCAGGGGTGCGACAGTGCCATCGGTCCGGATTTTGAGTGAGCCATCAGCGTTGTGCTCGGCTTCTAGAAAACTATTGAGGATTTGACCCCAGGTATTATCATCTTGACCAGGTACAGGTAACCTCGGAGTCGACATCAATGCTTACGCTAAAACTCTCATACCCCCATGATACCAGAGGCTGTCGCGTATCTGGCTACATAACCTTGAGCTTAATTCACTACATTTCGAGTTCGAGGCAGCTGCCTTTGTCGACGTGATGGTTCCAGGCTTCCTGGTTCGAGATGTTAGTAATCAGGCCGTAGGCGGCGTTTATCAGATCGCGTGAAGTGACTACCAGCACCGTATCATAAGGCTTCATCTTGAGGTCAGCGATAAAGCTAGCAACTCGTATTTTGATATCTTCGACTGACTCGCCATCATCAAAGCGTTGATTCCAGCGGTCAGGCACAGCATCAAGAGCGGCAAAGTAATCAATCGCTATTTGTTTTCGTAACCGGTGCGAATGTCGTTCAGCCGAGGATCGACCTCGATAGGCGCGTTATGGAACTTGTTAATCATGTCGGCTGTTTGCCGGGTGCGCGGCAACTCGGAAATATATATCTGGCCAATCGGGGTGCCGCGGAGCTTCTCGGCCAGTGCCTCGACTTGCCGTACCCCAGTTTCGGTGAGGTGGACGTCAACGCTGGGGTCAGAATTGTTGAGGCCGAGTTCGTTGTAATTGGTTTGACCGTGGCGGACCAGCAGGAGTTTCATTGGTAGATATTATACGCTAGAGCAAGTCGTCGGCCTGCATCGCCGCCAGCTTGGACCGCATCATTGGCAGACGCATCTCGTCCGGCATAGCAGCGTAATTTATTATCGGGGTATCAGGCGTGCTGTACATCGGAGCGGCCGGCTTCCACTCCACCGGAAGCCGGCCGATGCCGGCACAGAGATCTGAGGGCGCAGTTGGTTCAGGTACAAAATCACCGTCGGCAATGTTGCCCGCGTCAACTCCAAGTACTTCGTACATAGCCTGGCGCACGGTTCGCCCTCCCAACGTTTTCCTGCCAACCTCCTGGATACGATGCAGCAGCCGGCCGGATCTGCCGTCCTGCCGCAAAATCCAAACTTCGGGATGAATCGCAAAAGAAGGGCTATCTGTATTCTGTTCCCATATCAATCCCTGATAATCTCTATCCCCCAGTTCGTCGGCAATATCCCGATCGAATCGTACGATCATTTGGCCGGGGTCAATCCAGGTGACCGAATTGGTGCCAGGGTCATTCATGAGTTCTCTTACTAAACCAATTTTAATCCAGGGATCGGCCTGCTGGCTCGGGCCCTCGAGCCTACCATTAATAGATGCGACCTGGAGATCGTAATTATGGCGCTCAGCGTATCTGGCCAAAGTCGGCTCGGTACACTCGGTGACCGCTTCCATACCAGGCCACTGCACACTCAGTAACACATTTGTCATGCACTGTATATTACCATTAATATGTCAGGATTCAAGCTTTAGCGCAATGCCAGGGCTATAGACCACGTAAGATCCCTCGGGCAAACCGAGCTCTTTCACTTTAGCGATTACTTCTGCGCCTGTCATAGCAGATCAACGATGTGGACTTTCGGGAAAGGCCACGCATCCTTGACCCAATCAGCTACAAAGGCTCGCAGTTCAGGATGAAAGCCGTCATCATATGCCGCTTGGCTCACCCAATAGCTGACGACAGCCTCTGCATCAGGCGGCATTCCCAACTTATCACTTTCATCAAATGGGTGATTTGGAGGGAAGACATAGACCGATCCGGCATAAATCTTTTCATCATGGGTCAGTTTACCCGGTTCGGATAATTCCCGGCCACGGCCTCGGTCATGCACGTTGTCCAAGCCTGCATACAGTTATTCATGGCGCCCTCGGTGACCCAGGCATAGGCTGGTCCGGCCCAGACATTACCTTGGTGCTTATTGAAGCTGGCAGGTTCGTCTTCGTAACCAAATCCGAACAGCTTACTGTCGTTGACCATGTCGATGGCGAGTTGCTCGTTGAACAGCTCACGGACCACGGTGATGAGCATGGCCGAGGGCTTCATGGAGGCTAGCAGCTCATCTGTTATCACGGTCTTGGTGTCGTCGTTAACGGCCAGTGCTGGCAGGATGACATCTGATTCGGCAAACAGTTCAGACAACTCCTTATATTGATACTCAGTGTCTTTTGGTGAGCGGGACCAATACGTGACGTTGATACCTAGCCCTGCACAGCGCCTGGCGATGCCGGCACCGATGTTGCCAAGTCCGACAATGCCGACGGTTTTGCCGTGCAATTCTACGCCTCGGTATTTCATAAAATCTTTGTCAAAATCCAGCGGGAAGCCGTCTTTGATAAGCCGCGGTATTTGCCGGGCGACGTTGAATAGCATCATCATGGCGGCCTCGGCGACGGCATCGGTTGAGTAGTTGCGAACATTGCAGACCGGTATTTGTTTGCTGCTCGCCAAAGTAGTATCGATCCACGAGAACGAAGTCACACAGGTCAGGATGGCTTTGAGGCTTGGAATGTCCTTGTAGTCATCCATCGACAACTTCCAGCCAACGTAATCGGGATTAATGCAAAGGATGCGCGCGTCATCACCTTCGAACAGTGCCTGGCAATCGCTGAGCGGTGCAATTTCCTTAGTGACAATCGACTCAATGCCGGCATCTTGAAGTTTCTTGAGCAGATCGTCGCTTACCAGTTCATCCCACAGCGGATCAAATATAAATGCTTTCATGGCTCCATCTTAGCAAATAATGGCAGGACTGGTAGCAAATCGCATAATCAGCTACTATCAAGACAAACCATAAGGAGCATGTCTTGAACATCATTGTACATATCTGGCACTGGCTGCTAACAGTCACCGGCACGGCCATACCGGACGGCGGTAGCAATTGGTATAACTTTTGGTCGGGCTTCGGCAGCGACTTCGGCGAAGTGGCGATTCTGGGTTCGCTAGTCGCACTGTATAAGCATCATAACTGCAGCGTCAAAGGCTGTCCGCGGATCGGCCGCCACGCTGTCGCCGGCACACCATACCTGACCTGCCACCGGCACGCCACGCTCGCCGTACACAAACAGCTGCACGATGACCACAAGCGCAAGTTCCCTGACCAGCACGAGTTGTTGAATCAGGACGAGCCAGCATAATGTCCTGGCAACTCTTAACCGCGATCAGCGTCCTCAGCCTGTCAATTTCGGTGATCCTGCAGCGGACGCTGCTCTTCAAGACCAAGCTCGACCCCTACGCCTACGCCGTGGTTTTCCAAGGCACCGTCGGTGTGCTGCTGATGCTATTTGTGCTGTTGTATGGTTTCAAATTGCCCGGTATCGGTGCAGTGATGGTGCCGGCCGTCATCTCAGTTATTTTCTTCGGTGTCGGACATATTATCTATGCCAAAACCCTGCAGCGCGTCGAAGCCTCAGCCTTCTCGGTGTTATTCGCCACCCAGGCGGTCTGGATCATGCTGCTGGGGATATTCCTGTTCAACGAAAGCCTGACCGTGTTGCAAGTCGTCGGCAGCCTGTTGATCTTCGCCGCAGTATTACTACTGGTCAAGAACTTCCGCCAAGTCTTCAAAGACCGCGGCACCCTGCTCGGCCTACTGACCGGCCTGATGTTCGGTATCGCCATCACCGCCTGGTCATACGTCGGCCGCCACACCGACGGCCTGTCGTGGGCAGCAATCAGCTTCGTCGGCACCGCGCTAGTCGCATTTTTGGTACGCCCCAGCACCCGGCACAAGCTCGGCTCAATCGTCGAACGCAAACTGATGCCCAAGCTGATCCTGATGGCCATCTTCTACGCCATCGGCAGCGTCGCCATGCTCTTCGCCTACAAACACGGCACCTTCGCCGTCGTCTCGCCGCTGCGGCAGACCAGCATCATCGTGACTACCCTGCTAGCGCTGGCAATTTTGCCCCGTGAGCGGAATCGGATCGGACGGAAGTTATTGGCGGCAGGGGTGTGTTTGGTCGGGGTTTTGTTGGTGGTAATCTAGCTTAGTAAATTAGGTACTAAGATCTCGCACTAATATATTAACCACGTCTAGCGCAATTCTTGCTTCTTCGGGCTGCACACGCAGCGTACCTCTAAGCTCTAATCCGGGATGGATGAGATTCCGATATTCTCGGACAGAATGGCTCAGTCGAGCTATTTCTGTACCGACTTGCTCCGTGTCAACCGCGACTTCTATCAGATCATTCAATACCCACTTATTTAAGTCTTGCTCTTTAGGTGCTTTTGCCGACCCTCTCGCAACACCCTCATCCTCAACCAATAGATCAAGCAGAATAGCTTCGATAGAACCGCCGCTCAGAATAATTGCCGACTTCCAATTTCCAACAATTATGCTGCGCTGGATTTCAACATAGTCCCTATCTAAAATTGTCTTAAGCTCCGTGTTATTTATAAATGTAAAGTCTTTCACTTCGATAGCCGGCGAAGCAGCAGCGGTTCTTTCCATCTTTGTCTTCAACTTGGCAATGTTTCGAGCGATGTTTGCAAGAACCCCGGCAGAGTGGTAATACCTATCGTGCGAAAAATGATCTCGCTTATTAAAATCAGCCAACAAGTTAGGCAGTTTGTCATCCGCATCACTGAGCAACTCTTCATATTCGGCTATTAAGTTACTCTCGACCAGTGTCGAATTTGAGTTTGCGGAGTGCTCGAAAACGTCTTTCAGCCCAACAAGAGCGTGATAGTACTCCCTTAGTGCATCATAGTCATATTGTTCCATAATCCTATTTAAACACGATGGTGAGATTGGTCAAACTCAATATAGCTTGCTACGGACGACTGTCTCGATATATTCCATACAAAATACGAGTAGAGTATGTATTATGATTAAGAAATTTGACGAAGATGACCCAAAAAGACTGTTCGACTCAGCCGTAAGCACCCTTACCGTATACGCAGGAACTATCGACATGCACCTTGCGATTGCCATTGGATTAGCCGCCGCGCTATTTGGCCCAGCACTTTCCAGAAGACACAAACGCGCGGAAGATCTGCTGGACTTTATTCGAGAAAACCCGAATGCATTTACCGAAGCAATATTTAGTTCAGAGCAATTTCAAGATGGCTTTGTATTTTTCATCGAGCAATATATCCGCGAACGCAACGAAGATAAACTAGTAATTATGCGTAATATATTCGCTGGTTTTGCTCAATCTACCAACTTGAGCGACTATCCTCTTGAAGAAATGACAGACCTCATCGGTAGACTACGGTTTGGAGATATCTCCGTATTTAGGGTCGCTACGCTGTTATGCAGGCAGCAGCAGGAACAACGACACCCATATAATCAGCAATCAGTGAAGTTTACCGAACACCCATTTAAAGTAAGTCGGTTAATATACTTTGGACTATTAGCCGAGGACCGTACAAAAAACGGTAGTGCAATTAGAGAACATGACGATCCTGGCTTCCTATATATCTGGTTGTCACCACTAGGAAATCAATTTGCCGATTATCTAGGGACGTCTCCAAGCAACGAAGATTAGGAAACCGTCACACCGTCCACGTTGGCCTTTGCCCCCTTCAACTCGGCAAACGTGACCTTGTCCATGGTGGTGCCATCGAAGATGGCGTGTTTGACGGCGGCGCGGCGGAAGGAAACGTCGATCAGCTTGGCGCCTTTGAATGAGGTGTTTTTCAGCGAGGAGCTGGTGAAGAAGACGCCGGTCAGGGTTTGGTTGTCAAAGTTCAGATCGGTCAGGTCGGAGCGGCTGAAGTCGGTGTCGGTTAGGACTGCACTGTCGAAGCTGGCGCCTTTGAAGGCAGCCGATGTCAGCTTGGTGCCGGTCAGGTCAGCGTCATCGAAGCAGGCACCGGTCAGGTCGCTGCCACCGATCGTCGCATTGGTCAGGTCGCTGCCTTTAAACGATGCGCCTTTCAGTGAAGATCCGGATAGCCTGGCTCCGCTCAAGTTAGCACCGTCGAAGTTGACGCCTTCCAGGCTGCTGCCGCGCAGGTCGGAGCCGCTCAGATCAGCACCGCTGAAATCGCTCTCCATGAGGGCTGAGCCCTTGAGTTTGGAGTTGACCAAGGCTGCACCGGCCAGGTCAGCGCCGCGCATGTCCGATCCAGCCAGGTTGCGGCCAGGCTTGGGCTCGCCAGGTTCGGTGGGCGTGGCGACAACAGCTGGCGCTGGTACATCGTGCGGAATTTCGTTCATAATTTCGGAGACATCGCCGACTGAATCAATCGTCTGTTGGTAGGCGGTCTGCTCATCAGTGCCTTGGGCTACGAGATCATGGAACTTTTCCTGCAAGTTGCTGAGGAGTTCCTGTTTGACGTCGCGCAGTGCCGGGAAGTCGCCGTATGCCCGGAAGGCCTCGTCGACGTAGTTTTCTAATTGCTTGTCCATATCTGTTACTGGCCTTTCTGTGGTTACAATAATTGATCCAAGACCTGCTTGGCATGGTCCCAGTTGTGTTTATTCGTGGTGTATAATGCTTCGCCGACCGACGTTATTCGGTAATATTTACGGCGCCCGCCCTTGGTTTCATCGCCCCAATACCAGATGATGCAGCCGTCGTGCTCGAGGCGCTTCAGACTGGAATACATGGTAGCTTCCTTCAGCTCGTAGGTCTGGCCGGAGTTTTCGGCGATCAGCTTGGTGATCTGGTAGCCGTACTTGTCTCCGTCCATTAGGAGTTTGAGGATGATGGTGTCCGTGTGCCCACGGAGCAAATCTGATGACATTTTTTGATCGATCATAACTACAACATACGCCATAGTACTATGACTGTCAAGGTACTTTGATAAATCGTATTATTGTACTACTGCATCAGAGTGGAATAGATCTTCGCTGAAAGAGACGTTAGTTCGACGGAAGAGCTGGTTTTTTCTGGTAGTAGGTCTTGATTCCCGAGCCGTAGGTGCTGGTAGCGGCACCGGTTGAGGTGTTTGTCACCAGAGATGGAGCCGTACAGGCCGCCGCGTTCCACGACCATCCGAGGTAGCTCACCTTCTTGCCAGACACGCTGTCTGCCCAAGGCAAAAGCCCGGTCGTAGCTGTCGTTTCGAACGTACTGGTGCAGGCCGACTTGCTACCATATTCGCTGATCACCAGCGGGTTTGTGGCGGTAATCGGCTTGTAGTAGGTGTTCCAGCAGGATGTCGTTTTGCAGGCGTTAATATCGTAAACGTGGGCACCGGCAATCAGTTTCTTACTAGCATCGGTTGGCTTGTTAGTTAGCCAGCCCGAGAGATCGTTCCCCCACTGCAGACCGTTAGCCTCGACTGGATTGGTAGCGCCCGTGCTGCGGATAGCCGAAATCAGTGAATTCATACCTGTCACGGTATATTTCTTAGCGCTAATGGCATCTGTTGCCGTGCAGCCGCCTGACTTCCAGCAGCTCCAGCTAATGCTGTATGGCTCATTGAAAACATCGAAAATAACGTTTGTCTTTGGCTTGTAGGTTGTTGCGACTGACTTCCAGAATGTGACCGAGTGGTCAGCGTCCGCCATCGGCTGCTGCTTGGTTGCCAGCTCTGTGCCAGGCGCACTCCAGTGCAGGTCCAGGATAGCAACCATACCGTTGCTGGCGAGGAGATTAACATAATTAGTGATTGCCGTCCTATATTTGGTACCACTATAGACCGCCGGCACCCCATTGATGCCCAGCCAGCAGTCTTCATTGAGCGGAATGCGAACAGCATTGACGTGCCAACCCAGCATGGCATTGATACCCGTCTGCGTGCTGTCGCCAGTCATAATACCGAGGTTTTGGACGCAGGCATATTCAGATCCGCTTTTGTCGACACCGCGCAGTTGCCAAGCAACGCCGGCGTTGGTGATCTGGCCAGAAGAATTGACCGATAATACGGGAGTCGTTGCTGCACTTGCAGAAGACGAGAAATTGAAACCTACGAACACCAGGGTAGCCAGTACCGCAAGACTACACAGAGCTGTGACGTTCCGTCGCCGATGTGCAGCATGTGCATACTTCATCTCACTACTATACCATTCAGCTATAGTATTCCGTCATCCCGCATGGCAGCCAGTTGTGCCTGCATAAGCGGAAGTCGCTCTTCGTTGGTGAGGCCGGCATAGTGAATCACCCGGCCGCCAGCCATACCTTTGGCAAGACCAGTCGGGTTCCAAACAGCCGGGAGCCAGTCCGTGCGGTCATAAAATAGTGAAGGATGCATAGGCCTGGACATAAAATTGCCATCGATACTATTGCCCATCACTACCCCGAGTACTTTACACATGGCTTCCTGATCGGCCCATATACCCGTCGCGTCCATCCCGATCTTTTCAAGTTCTCCTATAAATCTGGTGCTGTCCGGATCTTGGCGTATTGGCCAGACACCGCCGTTAATATTGACCCCGCGGCGATACGGTAAGGGCGATTGTTCCCAGACAAATCCCTGAAAACAGTCCGTTGCTAAATCGTCGGCAATATCTCTATCAAATCGAGTAATTAATATATCCGCATCAAACCATACCGCCAGGTCAAAGGGATCCTGCAGCACCTCTTTCATCATGGAAATTCTGCCCCAACGGGCCGCCTTATTAAGCTCGCTCCTATAGTCGGCGGCATCCTTAATAGTACGGTCGATTATGAGCTCGTAGCCAAATTGCTCAGCATACCTGGCGAAGGTTGGCTCAGCACAATCCATCATGGGAGCCATGTTTGGCCCGGCCGCGCTTATCAAGGCTTTGTTCATGGATGGCATCTTAGCATGCCTCAGTACAGATGCAATACATTAGTTTACTCAGCTGCTGCCACATTGTAGGCCTGCAGAGTGAGATGTCCAGCCGCTCGGCGGTAGATCGTCGCACTGGCGTTACGCGGCGTGTCATGGGTATGCAAATCCATCACTTGGCTAGGACTTAGCATCTCCAGGACAGCACGGGTGGCAATAATTGTACCGACGTGCGTGACTGCCAGAACGTTAGATCCGGGATAATCCTTTTCGGCGGAGTGTAGCCAGTTCCCTACCCGCTCCTCGACGTCCGGCATATTTTCTGCGCCTGGATAGCGGTGCATGTAGCGGCCCTCGGCTTCGCGCTGGGTTCGCAGCTCAGGATGAAAGACATTCAGCACGCGCCAGCTTTTGAAGTGTTCAAGCAATCCCCGATCCTGTTCGCGTAGGCGCTCATCAACAAGCACCGGTACATCCCGCAGGGCCGGCCATTCATTCTGCATAATATCCAACGTATCGACAGTTCGCTTGAACGGTGAAACATACACCACGTCGGGGACAGCTATCAGGGTTTGCGTAAACCGAGCTGCCGTTCGCACCTGCTGCTCAGCGGCATCTGATAATGGGATGTCACGGTCTTTGGTCAGCTCTGTCATCCTGGCAAAGACCTCGCAGGCCAGCAGGTGCGCCAGCTCAGAATCCGGATCGGTATCGTACTCCCGAACAAACGATTCGTGGAGGCGGTCCTGCCCCTGTGCGGTCGCAAGCTGGTTAGTGGCACTTTCGCCGTGACGGATCTCACATAATGTATGCATGAGCCTAAATTCTAACACACTGGCAAATTCATTGTGGTAATATTATCAACTATGACGCTGAGCCCAGATAAGATCCCGCCCGAAACGGCAATCTTCACTCGAGACGCTCTCGAGAGTGTTCTTGATGATCGAACCTACACTCCAGCTGGACTGGTGTGCTTCCTAAGCATCAGGTACGGCGCAGAACTTGACGCGGATGCCGGCGTGCGCGAAGGCTACTCGGTGCGCCAGCACACAGTGATGGGACTGAGCCAGTTCGCCAAGCATGAGAATGACACGCCGTTACCGTTGCCAATGACCCGCGGGTTATTCCGAGTCATGTACGGGTTCCATGATATCGGTAAAAAGGAGGCAATCCAGAACGGCAACAAGCGGCTGCAGCATAGGTATACCCGTCCGATCATGCAGCAGGCGCTCGGTGCACTCGACTATACTGACCCAGAGCAAAGGTTGGCGGTAGCTACAGCCGGGCATGACTTCGTGGGGAATACGCTGCGCCGCAGTTCACAGGGCGATGCCCGCGGCATTCATGACAATGCGCTAAGCCTGGTACAAACTGCTGAGAAAGCCGATGTGTCAGCCGTTGATTTGTTGAAATTAATGATCTTGCTCTACAAAGTTGATGTTTCGAGCTACACCGAGGATGCCGGCGGGAATTATGTCTACGACCCGGCGCGCGGCAATCCCTCGATGGCTTTTCTGTTTGACTTTGAAACTGGTGAAGCAGGCCTGCACTTTGCGCCGGCAGCACAACATATCGTACAGCAGCTCGGCGAACGGACATCCGCGTTAGCCGGAGCGTCATAGAGTGCTCCAGCGTAGCAGACTATCCGACATCATTTCGAGAGGATGTTGATAGGGAGTGGGTTAGCTACCGGGAGCAAGTTGCCCGGCAGGCACCTGCCCTGGGAGCGCTGAGCCTGGCACAGCTATCTGACGCCGGCAGTGCAGTTGGCATTGCCAGTACGGCAGAGGCCGATATAACTCCGAAAAGTTGGCGCCAGGCATCCAGCCTAGCCCGCAAGTTATTGGCAAGCCCGACGCGGACAATGGACATCTCGGCACTTGCTACCGATGATGGTATACTCTCCGGCCTCCAGAAAGGTTTCCAGCCGCAGTCATCGTATACAACCATCCAAGATAATAACGACCGGTTATCATTTTGCTTTGGGCTGCCCTATGTTTTTAGCCGCTCCTTCTCGGCACGCAATTCCTCGGGGGGTGGTAATTGCCTGGGGGTAGTTGTGCTGAAAGGTCAGGACATTCTTGAGCGCAATGACCTGGCCGCGTCATTCGTGGACAGGGGTCTTATCTATCTCAACTTTAATCCATTGAGCGCGCTTATACTGGCGCAGCCTTCGGAATTTAGCAGTCTTCACCCGACTCCCCTAGAAATATTCTATGAGTATATACTCGCAGATCCGCAGCGCACCATCGACTTTCAGACCGATATGAGAGCTATTACTGTCCGGTACCAATTATCACCCCGCGACCTGCCCGGCTATCTAATCGAGTTCCTTGCCCGTTCGTTTCCCCTCGCCGAATCCGACATCATCCTGGCACAGCGCTGGCGCGGTACGTATGGCAGTGAAGGCAGTGTCAGTCGCAAAATACCCCTCCGCAGCATTAAGTCAGTGATTGTTTCAGACCACAATTTTGCAACTGCACGTAACATTACCCAAGGAATGGACATAACACTAGTGAACGCCGGACCGGCGCTGGATGTTGTTCATACTGCAGAGGACGGCAAGCCCTACACCCACAACAATGTAAACCTGCTGACTGCCTACTTAGATAATATCGAGGCCACCGAGGCAGACGCCTTCAAGAACCTTTTTCTAAAAGGACATGTTGGCTCGCATTCACTTTGGATACATAAAAACCGTGCCAATGACAA
>DHXQ01000036.1:86393-99452 GCA_002413755.1 Candidatus Saccharibacteria bacterium UBA5152
CACATCTGATGATGCCCGGAAACTTTACGAGGCGCAGCTTAAAAGATAAGCCATCTACACTACCATGCACTTGCCGTCCACGCCGATCACCGTTTTCAGGATGATCTCGACGATTTCATCTGGTGGCTGGCGGGCATCGATGCTGACATAGCCCAGCTTGCCGTACGTTTCGTTAGCTTCACACTGATCGGCCAGGGATTGCGCCAGCTCGTGCGGCTGCTTGCCCCAATCGTTGTTGGTGCGCACGGCCAAGCGCGAGCGGAGGGTCGGTTCGTCGATGACCAGTGCAAAAACGGCGTCAAACAAATCTCGGAGTTCTTCAATGTTGTGGGCCACGCCGCAAATGAAGGCTGGTTTGTCTCCGGCCTGGCGGGCGATATCTTCGATCGTCTGACGCGGCACCATCCAGCGATGCTCGGCCAAAAACTCGGCCGTTCGCTGGTCAGCTTTGACCGAAGATTTCGGATGAATATACCCGCTGGCGATGTTTTGCCAGCGGGCTAAGCCGTCGTCGTCAGTATCGTAGGCTTGGTAGCCACGAGCACGCAGGGCTAAGCTTAGCTCTGACTTACCCGATCCCGACACGCCAGTAATAAAAAATAGCGCCATATAGACATGGTAACAGTAAGTAAGCCCCGGCTCGTGTTAGACTTTTTGTACCAAAACATTCCCGAACTCATCAACGGATACGATTTGCCGCTTCTCCCCGCCGCTAACTGCGAAGACAATCCACAGAATCCACCAGAATCCGAGTGTGAACAGCCCGATAATAAAGTGAAGCACGTGATTAACCTTGTGCCCTTTAATAATGACTGCCTGAAAATCGCTTTGCGACTCGATCCGGCCGCCACTGACAACTTGCGCCTGAATAGCCTGGG
Source organism: Candidatus Saccharibacteria bacterium UBA5152 (assembly GCA_002413755.1). Lineage (GTDB taxonomy): Bacteria > Patescibacteriota > Saccharimonadia > Saccharimonadales > UBA4665 > UBA4665. The sequence goes on from DHXQ01000036.1 coordinate 87,272, forward strand.
CTAGGAGCGCCTTCCTCTCGCTTGTAGTTTTTGTGTGTGCTAGAGAATCGCTCATATCGTCTCTTCCTTAATCTTACTGTTCGTTGATACTTCCATGCAGTAATAGTACCTCATGTAGCTCCTCGCAGCAGCGTACATAACTACTGTGCTCAAAAGACATGCTCAGCTTGTTACTTTTCCACCTCTGAAAATCCACTGGACCCCGTACTTATCATAGAACTGTCCGTATATCCCAAACGGCATCTCATGCAAGTCTTGTAACCGTTCGTTGTTGTCACCGTCTTTGAGCTTGTCAAAAGCTATTCTTAGCTCGTCATAGGTTGCAGCGGTAACGAAAATGGCGGAGGTATTCCCCTGCACCGGATCGAATTCAGGCGAGGCCATCCAATCGGTCGCCGATATTTCGACGTCCCCACTTGTAAGATGCGCGTTGATGACCCGACCGTGTTTTTCAGGTGGAAACTGGGCTTTCATCGGCGTATCGCCGACCTTAGTCAGCGTTAAATCCCCACCCAGGCAGTGTTGGTAAAACGTCATAGCTTCGGCGCAGTTACCGTCAAATAATAAAAAGGGTGTCGATTGCAGCATAGTCGTCTCTCCGCTTACTACAAGTAAGCATATATCGGAAGTGCTAAAGTGTTCGCTTTCGCTGGCCATGTATTCTCTATATGCAGGAGTGATTGTTGTCTAGATTCTTAGATATATACTGGGTCAATGAGATGAACCCGCCAGGTGTAAGTGGGGCTACGCCGCAGTTAGATTTGGCATTCGCAAGGCTGGTGCCGCTTGGCCGCCAGTTCGCTAGTCCATTGAGGTTACTGCGGGCACTGATGTTGTTACCTGTTATCTGCGCCCACTGGACGGCAGTTGAATACAACCCTACGGTAGCTCCCGTGGACTGGTAATACGCGCCAAAGCCTTCTAGCGCCGCTGTGTTGCGAATCAGGGCTTGATTGCTGCCCGTCTGCCAAGTATTCATTGTTTCAACGTCAAGCCACCAAACATAATCCCCAGTATTAGAGTCTAAGCCTTTGCTGTTCGCGGCAGTCTTAAATAGGCCCTCGGTATAAATTGAACGATTCCAGCCGTACAGCCACGAGCAAGCTTCGTCATTAGCGCCATTACAAGCACCGTAGGGATTGGTTGGTACATTGCCATTACTGTCAGTTGAAGTAGTCGGCCAGGTAGTTATCTGACTTATAACCTCACCTGGATTCGCAGTATTCACATACAGTTGGCGCTTTGACTGATTTGAGCCAACTTTTGCTTGGTTAGCCCAGACGAGTTGGTCGGCTAGGCACTTGTTTGCAGTTGCAGCATTGCCACCATTTACGCCAACAATGCCAAAATAGTAGTCCGTCGGTAGATTCTTGCCACATTGTGGGTAAGAAATATCATATCCTACCATCTCAGCCTTTGGAGTCGGGCTGCCACCCCCGCCTGCGCTCACAGGCTTAGCCGCAAAAGCCACTGAAGGGATTAATAAAGCTGCAAGTACGGGTACTGCAGCAAGGAGAGTAACGAGTCTTTTCATATATCTATTATATCAAACAAAAAATACAGCTGACTTTCGCTCCTAATAGCCTACTCATCTTTTAAGTAGCACTAGTCGCCTTTTCTTTGTCAATCGATCTTATAAGTTTTAGTACCAGGCGCTTGGCGTGAGATCGTGTCCGCCTGTGATGCTTCTCGAGCCCATTGTTTGCCATGTAAAAATATCTGCAATGGTGAAGGTTTAAATCGAGAGCTCGTTAGCACCATTGCAGCGGGATTTAGTATGGCTTTCGGACGATCGCCCTGCAAAATCGCATCGCTACGAGCAGTATCTTCACCTTGTCCAAAATTGTCCAAGCTCAAAACCCTGTCCAATGTTTCATAGTCATTAGTCCTAGTTATCATATTCGCACCGGCAACATGCGTTTTTCCTCTTATATATTTCTCGAATGAATTAGCAATACGCAGTTCACTTATGAGCATTCGCTCGAGCCACGAACCATCGGACGCCGCAAGCAATCCAACCCCTACTCGCGCATCACCAAGACCCCTAACCATTGTGGATGCCCACTGTCTCGGAGAGAGCGGCCTGGAATCGGCATCCGTATATAAGACATGGTCTAGCGCCTTTGGTCCAAGTATTCTTAGCCCGTATTGAATGGCGCGCATCTTGCTAGCTTCGTGAATCTCATACACGTTTTTAGTATATCTACGGGCAATCTCAGCCGTATCGTCAGTTGAACCGTTGACAATTACATACGGTGTTACCGTATTCAAATCGAGATGCGAAAGAGTTGCAGCAATATTTGATGCTTCGTTACGTGCAGCAATCAGAACTGGAAGATTCATATGACGACAGTATAACAAAAAATACCCCTGTCAGAGGTATTTTACTTTAGCTAAAACTAGTGCGGGTCAGGGGACTCTAAAACCCTTGACCCTGCCACGGCAGGCTGCAAGGGTTCCCTGGCTATTTTCTTCTGACTCGGCCAGGGGCTAGAGTCCCCTGTTGAGCGCGGGCATACAAAAAGCTCCTACTTTGCAGCAGGAGCTTTTTGTATGGTGCAGCATAGTTGACGCATTTCAAACGGCAGCTATTGATGCACAAGAGGATTATAAGCTAAAACACCTAGCCGAACAATTCCAGCTGTCCAGTAACCTACTGTAAACAATCTAACTCTATAGTTGACTTAGCCACAAACCAACTGCCGCTGCCGAAAGCGACAGAATGGCATTACCGAAAACCTGTGCCATTACAGCACCGTAGCGACGCTCTTCAATTAAACGCACGGCTTCAAAGATAGCGGTACTAAAAGTAGTGAAGCCACCGCAAAAACCAGTGCCAATTATAAGTAGCAGGTTATTACTCACCTCATTATGCAATACGAAACCAGCGAGTAGCCCAAGTATGAACGACCCCGTTACATTTATAATCAGTGTCCCCCACGGAAACCTACGACCTAGAACCGTGCGTATCATACCGTCTATTACAAACCGTGAACTAGCACCTAGCCCACCGAAAACTGCAATCCAAAAAGTTATCATTTCTGAGCAGCTTTCTTAGTGTGATATGAGGCGGCGATTTTAATACCAACCACACAAACTAAAAGTCCGCCTAGAATGCTGCTAACTATGTATAACAAGGCGATATTAAGCGAACCGTGGCGAGTAAGCTGATTGGCTTCTACAGCAAAACTACTATAAGTCGTAAAAGCTCCTATAAATCCCGTACCAACTAAAAGCCGTACCATACGTATTAAACCAGCGTCTGGTCCTCGGCGTGATAAGCCTTCCAATAACATACCAAGCAGAAAAGCACCGAGCAGGTTTATAAGAAGCGTTGTTAGAGGAAAACTATTGGTAGCGTTCGGCCATATAGTTATCGCCCCATACCTCGCCAAAGCTCCTGCACATCCACCAACAAACACCGTACTCAGCAGAATAGGCGTAAAATGCGGCGGCCATCTATATACTCCAGGTTGTACAACATCAGGGTCTATCGGAAGTTCTGGGTGTGTATCCCGTGCAAAAATATCTCTTTGCTTGTTTACCTTCATCACAATGCCACCTTCTTTGGGTTAAGTTGCTTTCTGAATGCGAGCATAAGAGCCACGGCAAAAAACGATAGAACTGCACTAAAGTAGAATGGTGCACTCGGGTTTATCTTATCCCATAGTAGTCCTGCGATAAGCCCAGCAGGTAATGCGGCAAGCCCGATGACCATATTATAGACACCATATGCCCGCCCCCGAGCTTCCTGACCGACTACATCTGCAATCAATGCCCGTCCTACGCCCTCGCTGGCAGCATAAAACACACCGTAAAGTGCGAATAACGGCCAAACCTGCCACGCACTTTGAGCCACGGCAAAGCCGAGATAACAAAGACCGTACACAGTCCAGCCAACTGTAATCACTGGTATACGTCCTAATCTGTCCGAAATGATACCAGCAGGTAGTGACAATGAGCCGTATATGACATTGAGTACGGCATAGGCTAATGGTATGGCTACGATGCTCAAGCCGAGATTTTGTGAACGCAGTATCAAAAAAGCATCCGATGAGTTGGCGATAGCAAAAATCCCAGCAATAGATATAAACCAGTAGAACGATTTTGCCAGAGGGGCTTTTGTATTGAGTTGCTCGGTACGCAGCTTCTTAGTCTCTTTTACGCCAAACTGTACAACAGCAATGGTAATGAATAACACCAACGCAGCCAAAACAAGTAGCCAGCGATAATAACGGCTCGGTTCAATGTTATGTTGCGTAAACAAAACTATCAGCCCACTCAAAATCAGTGGTCCGAGTGCCGAGCCAAATGTATCAAGCATACGGGCAATGCCGAAACTACGACCCCTTGTCGCTTTCTCGGCGGCATTGGCAACCAATACGTCTTTTGGCGGGTCTTTTACACCCTTACCAATACCGTCAACAAATCGTAGACCAAACACCGCCAAAGGTGCACTTACAAAAGCCAGTAGCCCCCGACCTATCAGTGAAAGTGCGTAACCAGACATAACAATTGGCTTTTGCTTTTTATACTTATCCGATAATCGCCCTGCAACTATCTTGAATACACTTGAGGCAGCCGATACAAGACCCTCTGCTATGCCAACAACTGCTTTATCAAAACCAAGTATCTGAGTTAGGTAAAGCGGTAGTATTGGAATAAAAATATCTTGGCTCACGCCACCAAAGAAACTAGCCCAACCAACGGCTAAGATTGTGCGTTTACCTTTTTTTGCATCGCTACTGTTTGATTGAGCTATGGTTTTATCTGTCTTTTTGTTCATCACATCTTTCAGGTATACAGTTTAGTAATAAAAAACGCCCACGTAAAAAGTATTACGTAGACGCTATTGGCTCAAGTTAATGGGCGGTTAAAGGCGAGCATCACCGCCTGTATGTACATAACTATCCTACTTCTTTTCGGTAGTTGCAGCAACAGGTTGAACTTTATGATTACGCTCAATCAACATCTTTGACACATAGACCATACTACCCCCAAGCAAACCAACTACTAGCCCACCAAAAATATCAATCGGGTAATGGATACCAACAAATACACGAGCGAAACCTATCAGGAACGCACAGCCAAGCACGGCTAGTCCAAGTGCCTTAAAGCGTGTGAAGAACAGCAGCCCAAAAGCAATCGCTGCCGTGACTGTCGTATGGTCGCTCGGAAAAGACGTGCCAGCAGCGTGAGCTACGAGCTGAGTTAGATGATGGTCTACAAAGGGTCTGTGGTCAATATAAATACGTGCGGCTATTTGCAAGAGGATGTAAGACAATACAAGTGTTCCAAAGAAGTAGGCAACTTGCTGCCACTTCCGTTTATATGCAAGGTATGCAATGCATCCTAAAGCGACAGCAAAAACAACGTAGACTAGATAACTAGCACAAAAGACCATAATGTTATCAAGCAAATGGCTTTTGCCAGCCCAGCCGTTAATCAAAAGTAGCAATGTATTGTTCATATTTTTGTTCCTCGTTTTAGTGTTTTTCGTGTTCGTCGTGTCTAGTGCAGTCTTCTAGCTCAACTTCAATCGTGGCGTGTTGAATATCGTAGTCTTTGCGTAACTTGGCTTTTACAACTTCCACGATGTTTCGGCTGTCTTTTAGGTCGGTTTTATCAATGGCAATATGGCAACTGAGAGCGTTATAGCCTGAGCGAATAGCCCAAACGTGCATATCATCAACCGATAATACTTTGACCGTATCAGTAATGGCTTGGGTTATATCCACTATGTCTAAGTCTTTAGGCGTACCCTCAAGCAATATCTGTACTGCTTCACGAAGTATCTTGAGTGTGTTGTATACGAGCAAGGCTGCAATAACCAGACCAACTGCACTATCTACCCACGTTATGCCAGTGAGCCAGATAACCAAACCTGCGATTACCGCACCAAGAGATGACAGTGCGTCAAAAGCCATATCCACAAAAGCACTACGCATATTCAAGTCTTTACGGTTCTTGGAAAGCACGTAAGCTATTGAGCCATTGACCAATATACCGACAAAGGCAACGGCAGCTACAACACCACCCTCAACAGAGTGCGGATTACCGAGCCGCTGGATAGCTTCAACGACAATAAAAGCTGCAACAGCGAGCATTACACTAGCGTTGAGCAAGGCTGCAAGTATGGTTGCCCTGCCATAGCCAAAGGTTTTGCTATCGTTTGCTTCACGCCGAGCTAGTCGGTTAGCGATAAATGATACCGAGAGTGTGAACGTATCTGTTAGATTGTGGGCTGCGTCAGCTATAAGAGCGAGGCTACCAGTTAGAATGCCGAATATAAACTCAACTATCGTAAAAGCTGTGTTCAATACTAAACCGAACTTGATACTACCGTCGTTATTGTTATGCTCGTGATTATGGCTCACAGCTAAGCAGCTTTCCTAATTGTTTGCCACGACTGCCACGTAATACGCAAGATAAGCAGGGTTATAAACAAACCTACTATCGGGTCAGCCTGTTGAAAGCCAAGTGCCACGAATATAGTGCTTACGACTACGCCGAGGCTAACCAAGCCGTCAACGTGAGCGTGTTTGCCGTCTGCTATCAGAGCGGGGCTATCCAGCTTTTTACCTGCTCGTGTTCGGATAATGGCTGCAAGCTCATTGCCCAAGAAACCAACGACACCTGCTGCAAAGATAGCCCAAAGATTTGTTAGTTCTTGCGGGTGTATGAACCGTTGGATAACCTCGTATAAAGCAACACAAGCACTGACAAAAATCAGTAGCACCACAAAGTAGCCAGCCCAATGCTCGCCCTTTTTACTACGAAAGAAAAAGGCTAAGCCAAGTGGAATAGCCGTTAGAGCATCGCCAAAGTTGTGTATCAGGTCAGACAATAAGGCTACACTGTGTCCTGAGAGGTACACTGTACCCTGTAAAAGAGCCGTTACGAGCAATACTAGGAAACTAAGGCTAACTGCTTTCACGCCCTGCTTAGAGCGAACAATAGACGGGTCTACTATCCCGTGCGAGTGTCCGTGTTCGTCGTGATTGTGATGATGGTCATCGTGCTTGTATGAATGTTCTGACATTTGTTTTTCCTTTACTGGTTTTTCATCACTTTTTTCTTTGGTTTTATTATCTCACATAACATCTAGAACCATCTTCAAACGTTAGTGGTAGGGGGGATTACACAGACCTTTCACGACGAGATTGCAACTGAGCTAGAAAAGAAGCAGCAGGAACTGAATGACCGCCTAAAGTTGCTAACAAGTGATAACAAGACGTTCCAAGTGACCGCTTCTTACCTGTTAGACCTAGCTCAGCGAGCTGAACAGCTATTTAATGAGAGCGATGAGGGGCTAAGACAGAAGCTACTTGAATATCTACTTTCAAACATTGAATTAAAGGATAAAAAGCTGTCCTATATACTAAACGACCCCTTTAAAACCATCGTTGAAGCAAAGAAAAAGACCCTTGCGGGTCATAATTCAAATCTTTGGTGCGGGTCAGGGGACTCTAACCCCTGGCCTCGTCCTTGGCAAGGACGCGCTCTAAACAACTGAGCTAGACCCGCATATAACTCTGACGATTGTACTGGAACAGATACGGAATTGCAATATCTAGCCTTCAATCTCAGCAATTGGAGTGGGCAATGTCTGCAGGCCGAGGACCGATTCTTCATATGACATGTACGGCACCGAGCCCGGTATGGCGTCGGCATTGTAGCTATCCTGCCAGTCAGCCGTTGCGGCTTCCCTGCCGAGCGTCAGCCGTGCATATAAGCTATGGAACCGGCGGGCACTGGTAACGCAGGCAGCCTCCCAGTCTGGACTCTTGAATGTTGAACCGCCATGCTCGACCGCCACATCCTTCATTGCCCTGTCTTCGCCAGGCCAAAAGTGCGCGAGGCTTAACACTTCTTCGACTGTGTCGTCGTCGTGCAAGTCAAACAGTAGGTTGCGGCCGTAAAAGCCACCGGCGTTATTGTCATGGGCAGTCTCCTGCTGGCGGCGGTAATGCCGAATTGTCCAGCGGGCTGCCATGATCGGATCGTTATGCCCAAAATAAACCGACGGTCCGACGGCAACACCCGGCGCATTTGGCGGGCACACAGCCCGGGCCGCCAACATAGCCGCCGCCCACCGGCGGGGCATTAACGGCCGCGTATCTGCGTCCAGTGTAATAAATGGTTCTCGGGCGCGCTTCCCCAGTGCTTCGCGCATACCCTTTTGAATCGCCGGCAACTTGCCAGGTTCGTCAGATTCGATGACAAGCGCGCCCATACCGCGGGCAATGTCGGCCGTGTTGTCAGTACACCAATTGGGCAGAACGATCGGAATTACACCGTGTTTCGGCAACCAGCGCAAGGTGCGGCGTATATTTTTTGCTTCGTTATGAGCGGGGATGAACACAGGAATTTCAATCATAGGCAATTTGCAAATTGTACTAAAATATAGGAGATATTGCAATATATTCGTCGATATGACGATTATATTACCGAAGATACGTCTGTCACCTACGACTGATCCACTAATTCTGAGGAAAACCTGACAATAAATTGACTAATTATATTACTCACCCTATAGTTCGATATAAATCTAAACATAAGCGAGATACCACTCTATGAAACTGCGACTGCCAAGATTATCATTCTCCAAGCCTGACCAAAGAGGCTTTGGCCATGTCGAACTGATCATCGCGATAGTATTTATCGCTTTGATCGCCGTTATCGGTGTCAAAGTATTTGCCGCCACTCACGCCGACCCGCTATTAACAAGTAGCCAATGTCAATTACGAGGCCGTGTCTGGTCCGGTAACGGCTGCACTAAGACTTGTCTCAGTGGTGCCGGCAGCCATGTCGTGGCCGATCCATACGATTACTGTTCGAATGCTCTGTCGAAGATTAGCTCCACCACCTGCGCAGCTAATGGCCGCAAGTACTTGAATGTCGGTTGCGCCCGCCGTTGGCAGCAGAATAATGCTACAGGCGCAATACAGTGTCTGAACAGTGCGAATACATACTACGTGCAGGATCCTTACGATGTATGCAAGAGTACTGCGACATACACTTTTAGCTGCACAAAGAGCTTCAGTCCAACTTCTCCTGTTAGAGGCAAGACTTTCTCGGTAAGCTACACGATAAAGAACACCTCAAGTAAAAACTCTGGCGCGTACACCGTCGTATTCTTTCCGGCTAGCGCTAATGGTTCACAATACAATGGGAAGTCCTATAGTTCACTGGTGGCCGGTGCATCACGATCAGGCAGCATGAGCATCTCTATACCCTCAACAATATCAGGATCATCAACTAATCAGGTACAATTCGGCATCAGCGGCCTTGCCACTGACAGCCAGGCAGCAAACTGTAGTAGGTCGTTCTACTTCTAGCATTAAGTTGCTGACGGGGCTCCTCCCAGATCGGCCGGGGTACCGGCCTCCTCTGCTGCGGCGTGCGCTCAAGTTGTAACGAGGGTAGTGCGAATCCGCAAATTCGAAAAGTAACCAGTAGGTTACATTATCCCCTCTGTTATCGTGTGAACTTCTGGTTACATTTGGAAAATGGCAATAAGAGGTGTGTTGAATGATATGCCATAACGGCTCCTCCCAGATCGCTTCGGCTGCGCCTGCGCTCCTCCCCTACGCCGAACCGGGCCGCTAGCGCGTCTATCCAGTTCGGATCTGGAGAGCGTGGCCAAATAAATAGCTCATACCTTTCGGCATGAGCTATTTATTTGGTGGCTCCTCCCAGACTCGAACTGGGGACACAAGGCTCTTCAGGCCTCTGCTCTACCAACTGAGCTAAAGAGCCACGTTGCTATGACTAGGGTTATTTTACAGATAACAGGCGGTTTTTACAACTGTTAGCCTGCCTGGCCGGCAGCCACTAGCTGTGTTCTTTGGTCATGAAGTCTTTGACGCTGGCGACGGTATCCATGAACTGGGCTGGGAAGATGATCGTGCTGTTCTTCTCGACGGCAATGTCACTGAGGACTTGCAGGTTACGTAGCTGGAGGGCGATCGGGTGGGCGGAAATGATGTCGGCGGCGTCGGCCAGCTTCTGGGCGCTGAGAGCTTCACCTTCGGCAGCGATGATCTTGGCGCGCTTTTCACGTTCAGCCTCAGCCTGTTTGGACATAGCCCGCTGCATACTGTCAGGTAGTTGAATGTCTTTGACCTCGACGGTGCTAACATTAATTCCCCACTTTTCGGTGGCGATTTCCAGGATCATCTTGATCTTCTCATTGATAGCCGTGGTCTCACCGAGAACTTCATCAAGCATACTCTGGCCAACGATATTCCGGACCGTTGTCTGAGCAATCTGGTAGGTTGCCGCCACGACGTTTTCAATCTCGACAATTGAGCGGATCGGGTCGACCACCCGGTAAAAGGCGACAGCTGAGACGCTAATTGAAACGTTATCCTTCGTAATGATGCTCTGTGGTTCGATCGGTAGCGTGATAATACGGGTACTGACCTTACGCATCTGATCGACGTACGGAATGATCATCCGCAGGCCGGGCTCCTTGACGTGCGTGCGCACCCGTCCTAGCCGAAACACAACGCCCCGTTCGTATTGATTCACCAGCCGCAAGCTGGCTAAAATGGTAATGAAAGCCAGAATAACAACAATAATAACCAGTACAGACATGTTCTACCTCTTGTTTATATGTTTATTGTAGATCTAACAGAGAGCAGTGACAATAAGAATTTAAACAGCCGGCACTGACGGCTTGTCGACGTAGTCCTGGCACAGCCGCTCAAAGACCGAGTTGGTCCAGCCGAAGCCGGTCTGCGATGGGTAGACGCCCTTGACGGGTGGTTTATCGGGGTTGACGACGTTGTATTTTTCCAGGAAAACGCCGTTGTTGTTGAACCAGTTGAGGTTGTTCTTGAGCCACTTGGTAGCAATCCGGCGGGCGTCGTCGTGGTAGCCGTAGCGCTCCAGGGCCTTGATGACTACATATTCCAGTGGCGCCCAGCCATTCGGGTAGGCCCACTGGGTGGGGAGCGCACCGGGTGTCAATTGTTGGGCCAGCGGCAAGGCGTCGGTCGTCGCCAGTCCGCCCTTCTCTTCGAAGCGCTTGAGTTGTTTGACCATTTGTTTGGCTTGCTGCTCGGTAACCATACCGGCCCACATCGGGAAGAAGGCCGCCAGCGAGCTAATGTTGCCGCGCTTCTCGGTCTTGTAATTGTAGTCGTAATACAGGCCGCGGCCTTTGTCCCACATCAGGTGATTCATGCTGCGCTTGCGGGCATCAGCGGCTTGCTCCCAACGGGTGGCATCACGCTTGTCGCCGTAGATTCGGGCCGCCCGGGCGAAGTCCATTTCGTAACGGTACAGCAGAGCATTGAGGTCAACGGGCAGATAATTGAGCGCTTTGCGGTTGAAGCGCGGGGTCATATCCCAGCCACTCTCGGCTTCGGCGAGGTCATGCAGATAATTAATGTCGTAGTAACGCGACAGCCCCTCATGAACGAGCCGCTCGTTGGGTTTTTTGATGCCCATCCAGACGATGGCGTACTCGTCCTTGGCAATACCGATGGCCCGGGCCAGCCACTCTTCACCAGGATCGTACTTTTGATAGAGTTCAAAGATAAACGAGGTCAGGAATGGCGGCTGGGAGCGGCCCATCAGATACATCCGGGAGGCGTTCGGAATCACTCGGAAGCGCTCAAACAGCGTCAGCAGGTCTTCCAGGATGCCCATGGTTAATTCTTTGTGCTGCTTGTTCTGGAGACCTTGCACCATGAAGTAGCTGTCCCAGTAGTACAGCTCGTTGTAGTCAAAACCAGCATCTTCGGTGAATGACGGCACCAGGTATGGCTTGGGCACACCGAGCAGGCTTTCGTCGTCGTTCGGGTGGTAACGCTCCAGCTTGGGCCAGTAGGCAGCGATGTAATCCCGGGCGATTTTAACATCGTCGGTGGTCAGTTCCGTCTTGTCGCCATACGAAAACAGCCGGTGCTTGCTTTGGCGGGCCAGCCGGGCCAATTGTCTCATTTGGTCAGTCGTATTTCGTAACATCTCTATGTAGCCTATAAACGAAAGCAGCGCCAGTCAAGTATTCTGGCGCTGCTTTTAAAATTTTGTACTAGTATGCGGGGTTCGCGACGATATTATTAAGCACTTTGAAATACGACTGCATATCGCGCTGCGAGACGCCTTTGATCATCGTCGCTAACTGTTTTTGTAGTGTTTCTTCGACCGCGGCGACGATTTTCTTGGC
>DHXQ01000036.1:99633-116517 GCA_002413755.1 Candidatus Saccharibacteria bacterium UBA5152
CGGGACATCATTGTGACAAGTGGTACTTCAACATGCATAAAACGCGCCAGATCGGTCGTACGCAGGCCTTCGTGGACTTCTTTGAGCCGGCTGATGATCAGCCACTGCGTCAAATTCAAGTCGTATTCTTCGAGGACTGTCTTGATCTGGGATTGTATCTTCTTGTGGGCAATCATTTGCAAGGCGGCGCCGCTATTCTCTGCGCTCGTGAAACGTGCCGCAGGCAGCATCGCTTCAGTCTGTTTTGTCGTCATAATTTGTGCTCCTTCCGCTATTTTCTTGCTACACTCAGTAGTCTACGCGGATCGCGTTGGCTCTGCTGTTAATTAAATTACTTAATCGGTACCGACGCAACTTAAGATGACGAAGTCTTCAAGTTATTTCCAGTTTCAGGCGGCTCCGTCGGCAGCCAGTCACGGCCGACACAGTCGCGGTACGACCAGGTCGGGCTACCGTCGCTGCGGTAGGTCCAGAAGAACCAGGCCTTGGCTTGGTCATAAGCCAGCAATTGGGCAGCGCCGTAGGCTCGATTGAGCTCATCGACTTGCTCGGGGCTAAGATAGCCGGTTCTGGCCGGGGTGAGTGCCAGGCTCCATTCGCCAACAATCACTGGATGGTCGAGTGACATTTTGGCTAGCGACCGCGGAACTGCCCCGGCTGCCTTCTTGAGATGCCAGCCGATACCGTGATGCTTATCCCACCAGGAGAAGCATTGGTAATGATGCGTGTCGATAAAGACATTTTGAAACCGGGCGCTGTGTAGTACGTTTCGCCAGCGCCGTGGCCGGAAGCCATCGCTAAATACCACCCAGACATCCGGGCCACACTTGTCACGGATAATGGCGTAGGCCGCCTGATAGTAGCGTGTCAGGACGCTTTTCGACATCCTGGACTGCGGCTCGTTGAGCAGGCTGATGCCGAGCAACTGAGGATCTTTACTATAACGCATAGCCAGCCGTTTGATCACTTCCAAGGTTAGAATGATATTTGCTTCATCCTTTGCCCAACCGACAGCGCCAAGTCGGCCACTATGATCGCGGCCGTTCTGCGAGCCAGGCGCAGCGTGCAGATCGAGCAAGATCCTGATATTATGTTTGGCTGCCCAGCCGAAGGCTCGATCGACATACTCGACCGTCCAGACATACGGCGCAGCATCGCCAAATACCCAATAGCCGATCGGGAGGCGCACCGCCTGGATACCCTTGGCCTGCAGCCAGGCAAAATCCGCCTCGGTAATAAACGTGTCGCGGTGCGCCCGCAGTTTTTGCTGCGCCGCCTCACCACCTGCGCTGAAAGTATATTCATCCACCGCGTTCGTACCCTCGAAGAGCGATGGTGTGATCCACTTTTCGAGTACCAGCCAGCCGCCGAGATTGACGCCGCGTAGTGCTGAGCTCACTCGTCCGCCGCCCCGCTGGAGAGATGCCACAGTCTGCAGTAGCGGCAGACGTAGGCATGGACTTTACTGCCATAGCGGTACTCTACGACACTCGCCGTAGCATTTGCCTCGCGTTTAGTATCAAAAGCTAGCTTTTCGTGACAGGGCAGGACATCATCATTAGCGTCAACATCATCAAATACATATGGTTCGGACATGCCATAAGTATAGCAAGCTGAGCGCCGTCACGCGTCAGTTGATATCGCGGCGCTGAAAACCGATCAGCCCGATAACCGCACAGACCAGCCCAAAGGTCACCATTAAGCCAATGTGTTCCAGGCTGATCGGCGAGGGGTTCTGGTAATAATGAAACAGCGATAACTTTTCGTAGGGTTTGAGCACGTCGGCCACGGCGACCATCGAACTCAGCAGATAACTCAAAAATGCCAGCAAAGTGGCCGTCCCGGTAGCCACGCCGCGCAGCCCAAAACCGCCACCCAGCAGGAAGGCCACCAGCCCGAAATCTAGCCCAATCAGCACACAGCCCACAACGTGCTTGGTGACCATCATCATGTCGGCCGATTCATGGGTTAAGGCCAGGGCGATGACAATACCGGCGTACATTCCAACTGTGGTTATTATCAAAATAACCAAGGCCGCCAGTAGCTTGGTCAGCATAATCTTGCTGCGGCTCAGCGGCAGGCTGAGCTGTGTCAGCAGTGTTCCCTTTTTCTCGTCGCCAACGAACAGTCCGACGAACAGCACAATCGACATGATGATCGACAGTAGCGGCATGCGCAGAGCGAAGACTTCCCCACCAATATAGTTATTGATATTGCTAAAGGTATCGGTGCCACCAGCCACCTTTTGCAGCGCCGGCGACAGCCCGCTGAGCAGCTCGTCGAGCTTGCTGGCCTTCAGCTCGGGATACAGCAAAATCATAAATAGCGCCATCGCCATGAAGCCCAGCACCCAGCCAATGATAAACCAGCGCTTCTGATACAGAATTTTGGCAAGTAAGCCGTTGATCATGATGTGACCTCGTCAGTCTGGCTCTTGTCAGTTTGGTAATACGTCATAAATATCTCTTCCAGTTCCGGCTCACGGATCGTCAGATCTTCGAGCTCATATTTGCTGAGCAGTTGGATCAACGGCTGGATTGTCCCGCTGTAGGTCAGAGTCAGTTCTTTGCCGCTGGTTTCGCCGACCGTCGCGCCTTTCAGGATACTCGCCCGGTGCGCCAGCTCTTTGAGCTGCTTGTCGCCGGCCGTCACGACGACTTTTTTGACCGACGTCTGGTTGAGTTCGTCGATATTCGCCACGCCGACCAGCTTGCCGGCCCGGATGAAGGCCACCCGGTCACATAGGCGTTGGACTTCGGCCAGGCTGTGCGAGGACATGAAGACCGTACCGCCGCCAGCCCGATATTCCTGGATCAATTTGATAAAGACTTCCTGCATCAACGGGTCGAGACCGCTGCTCGGTTCGTCGAGAATTAATAATTCTGGGGCGTGCATCAGTGCTGCCACCAAGCCGACCTTTTGTTTGTTGCCACGGGAATATTTGCTGATTTTGATAGCGACATCGAGCTCAAGCTCCTGCACCAGGCGCGTCCGGTATTGCAGCATTTTAGCTCGATCCACCTTATAAACACTACCGACAAAATCCAGGTACTGGCTGCCGGTCAGATCTTCGTCGATCACCATGTCGCCGGACAGGTAGCCGATCTTTTGGTGCAGGCTGGCCGTCCGCCGGTTGCTGCTACCAAACATCAATATGGTACCGGCGGACGGCCGCACGGCGTCAAGGATCATCCTGATCGTTGTCGACTTACCCGCGCCATTTGGCCCGAGGAAGCCGAAGATTTCACCCTTCCGGATGGACAAATCGACGTTAGCAACAGCAGTGAATGGTCCAAACTGTTTGCTGACGCCGGTAAGTTCAAGAATTGGCACTGGCGCTTCGCTCATGCTTACACATTAGCACAAACCATCTGTTAGTACTGCCGCATTTAGAAGGTCTTGTAGTAGGTTCTGCCCTGGCTTGTACACGATGCCGCCAACGCCGTATCCCGTATTGCCGCACATAGTGCGAGTCCTTGCGTATCGCTATGGAAATACGAAATGAAGTCTTTGACGGCACCAGTAAAGCAATTCTCCTTGGCTTCCGGGGTTGGTCCCATCATACAACGCTCGATAGTTAGCGCCTGGTCGCTCGAAGATTGGCCAGAAATATCTCGCCCGAGGCTCTGGTAGCAGGTTGCGTCATATGGTGCCTCCACCGTGCTGCAGAGCGTGAAGACTTTGTTATAATCCTGCCCGACCACGATCAGGGCGTGCGAGGTTTGCATCAGATAGCACTGCTGCTTGTAGGCATTGTCGACTGCTGTGCAAGGATAGAGCGGATCATCCTGTTTGAGATAGCTGGTGTGCTTGCCCGGGTTGATTTCATCCATGACGTTTTCCATGAAAACCCCGCCGTAACACGATTGGCGCTCCCAATTGTCGGTGTAGGTATCGCAGAGCTTGAGCGACGCAAACAGGTCGCCGTTCTCGAGTGACATCACGCCGTGGCCCATGCCATGGACGCAGTTATAATGGTTAAAGCTATAACGCTCGGTGTCGTAAAAACTTTTACAAACACTCGTCATCTGAGCCACGATCTTGTCTTTGCCAATCTTCTGCGCAATCGTTTCGATGGCGCCGTGGTAGTAGCCGGACCAGCAGAACTGGTCGCCATGCTTGTAGGTTTCGGTGATGCTGCCGTATCTGAGCGCTGCCGCCCGCCCAATGACATGTCCCAGCTGATGGCAGTTCGATTTGACGTACGGATTGGTATTGTAGTTCGCCTTGAAGTCGACGAATGCGGCTTCGGGGCTCTGCTTGGCGACCATTGCCTGGTAGCGGCTCTGCCAACAGCTAAAGCTTGAGACATTCTCGCCGGCACAGCTAATAATCTGCGTCGGCAGCGCGTCGGCCACCTCAGCTGCCGTACTGCGCTGAATAATAACGGCCGCTACTATGCCGGCGATCAGTACGATCCCAATCGGGAGTCCTAGCCAGGCATGCGGTCGAAGCTTCATGAGTTATCGATGTCAGTTGGTTGCAGGCTGCTCACCGTCTCAGGTGGTTCGATATTTTTCTCGACAATCGAGTAGCCAGGAAGTTTGCGAACAATCCGCTCGATATTAGCAACTTCGTGTCCGTTGACGATCACAAAATGATAGCGGTTTTTGTGGATGGCGGTATAGCGGCTGGGTTTAATCTTCAGCCGTTTGGCGCAGTTCTCGTCCGAGCATTCGCAGTAGAAATATAGCGGCGTATCATCTTTAGGAATTAAATGCTCCTGGTCGGTTTCGCGGGCCAGCTGCCGAATTTCGTCAAAACCCTGCCCAATACTCTCGTTGTATTGCCGGAAAACAACTTCATTCTCAACCATCCGGCGCTCTGACAAAGATTCACTCATATATGCCACATTATAACAAAAATTAGAACAAAGATGTGCGCTGGATCCTATCGGGGGTAGTAAAAGCCGGTCTTGCAGAGTAGCTCAGTTTGCCTGTCCGCACCCGGCGGCACAGCAATTTCGGGTGCAAATACGCCCATAGCACGCCAGTCGTTCATAGAAGGCATGATTTCACCGAACAGACCCTCGACCAGCTCGGCCGGCATGGTATCGTCAATTCCCAGGAAGCGGGCGATCGCCCAGCCCTGAAAGCCGCGGTACGTCGCTGTGTGTTTGAGGTATTCCCGCGCCGGGAAATCACCGTATGTTAGATGGACAACCTTATCAAGGTCGGTAAAGTTCTTGACCGTCTCCTGTGACTTGGCATTAATCTCATCGTAAGCTTGCTTGGGGTTGTCGCCGAGTAGGTCACCCCTGTACGTATCACCGACTTCGTCGATCGTCTTGCCGGCCAAGGTGTCGGCAACCCAGCTGTCATCATAGGCATGGTAGTTCACAAGCGCGCGGAGTGTGATATCTGGACGATATGCCGAGACGCGCTTATCGACTGTTAACTGCCATTTGTTATCCTGAATTTGGTCAATCACCGATTTGAGATATTGCTCCGATAGTACAAATACTTCCTGCTCCGTCATGCTACTCCCTTAGGTTATTTTTTCTTGGTATTATTCGGATGGTTGCGTTTGAAGCGTAAGTCTCCAATGGCCTGTGCCAGCTTATGATAACTATATTTGCGGTCCTGGCGCCGGATGTGCATACTCGTGGCTGCCTCATCGTCAAAGTTTTCGCCGTAGTTTACCATCATAGTCCTCCTTGGTTACATAATTGTCACTATGCACTGTCGAGGTCGCGAGCGCTATGAATTATTCGCCTTTTAGCCGATTCAAAGGTGTATAGTTAAGCATAAGCATCACTTAAGCTAACTCACAGGAACATCATGAACAAAGCGCACGCCAAAGGTTTCCATGTCATCGGGATCATCGTCTTTATTGTTGTACTGGGCTTAATCGGGCTGATCGGCGTCAAGGTGATCTCAAAAATCAATGCTAGTAAAAAGTTCGGGGCAGTCGGTGGCAATAGTACGAGCCAAGGCCAGAGCCAGCTCAGTGGCCTGCAAAAAGGCTGTAAGGGCAACGGCACCGTCCAGCTGACCCACGAACCGATGGATATGAGTGACGTCAGTACAATTTTGCCGATCGGTACCCTCGCCGGAGCGCATGTTACGCCTATCGATCACCTCTACTTCTATCCAAAAGACATGGCACACCGCGACGCCGCTCCAGTTTACGCCATGGCTGACGGCTATATCGTCAGTTACAGCGAACGCTCGACGCGCGTCGACAACGGTTCATCGCAGGCAGCCGAATACCAGCTCTACTTCCAACACAGCTGCTCGTTCTACACCTACTTTGACTTGCTGACCAGCCTGACCCCCAGCCTGAAGGCCGAGATTGATAAATCCGGTGGCAAAGACCTCCACATCGCCGTCAAGTCTGGCCAGGAGATCGGCCGGGTCGGCGCCCAGTCCCTCGATACGGCAGTCTATAACTTCGACCTAACCCTCAAAGGCTTCGTCAACCCAGACTCCTACAAAACCGAACTCTACAAGTTACACACCGATGACTTCTTCAAATATTTCAAAGACCCTGCTAAGAGCGAAATGCTCGCCAAAACCCCCGCAAGTTTGAACCATACGGCGGCAAGATCGACTACGACATTGACGGCAAGCTGATTGGTAACTGGTTTGTCGAAGGCAGCCATGGCTACGAAGGCGGCGGTCAGCAAGTCGGCACCAGCGACGGCCAAGGCTATTGGACCACTCACCTGGCGATTGTACCCGACGCCATCACGCAGGGGCTGATTGACCTGTCATTTGGCGACTATGAGGGCAAGCCAGTGCAGTTCAACGCGGCAGCCGGCTCACCCGACCCAGCAACCATCAGCCAGGCCAGCGGACTGACGAAGTATCAGTTTGTGAGCTTCGCCAACTCCGGCCCCAGCGAGACCGGTGGTGTCCCAGTGCCGCAAACAGCCATCCAAGGCACCGCCCTCTTCCAGCTCACCGGCACCCGTACATTGAAGATGGAAGTCTTCCCCGGCAAAACCGCCGACCAGGTCAGCGGCTTCACCGGCGCCGCCAAGACATACGTCCGCTAAGTGCTTGCAAAGCTGGCGAGGCAACAAATTGACACAAACAAAAAACACCAACCTTGATTGATTCGGGTTGATGCTTCATGGATCACGTCTTATGGTGGAGCTGGCGAGGCACTGCCCCCCGCGTCCGCTAGTTTACCTTGGTTAGTCGTCTACAGGCATAGTTTGCTTTGGTAGGTTTTTACACCATCTTGAGCTACGGGTACAGAAACAAACAAATTTTCCGTAGCAGCAATCCAAATCTTAGCAGTCATCATGGATGGTGATGTCTGAGCGTCCAGAAGTATATATCGCGCGTTTCGGATATCTGGAGTCTCTTCCGGCGCGGCAGTCTAAATAATTAGACTACTGATGCAAACTTAGGAGCAGCAAATGCTGACGCGAGGTCGGCAAATGAGTTCTTAACGCTTGCAACCAATTGATTGCGGGTTGCAATTATTGGGGTTTGTCTATAACGCTGACAAGCGACCTGCTGATCTAACCGATAAAGTCCAACGTCGAGCTTAAATTCAGCCCCATATACGTGTCTATCTGATTTCTCAGACTAGGTAATATTATACCACATACTGTCAATAGCGCATATGGTTACACCGTGCGTGGTGCGGAAGGCCGGCACCATTCGTTTCCCCAAAATCAAAATGTAACCAGAAAGTTACTTCATGTCCTCTGTTATAGTGTGAACTTCTGGTTACATTCTGGAAATGCCAAAAAGGGCATCCTCAAAAGTCATAAAACCGAAATTACATCGACGCCAAGTAGACGGAGTGCCACTGCTCGAGTGACAAATTCTGGGCCCGCAAGCCGGGATCGATACCCGCCCGCGTCAGCAGCTCAGCGGCTTCGGGCTTACTGAGGTGCAGGCCGCCGCTCAATGAGTTAAGCAAGGTTTTGCGCCTGGCGCCGAAGCCGGCTTTGACCACCCGGAAGAAGGCATTGACGTCGAATGGCTCGCCGGCAGCGAAGAGTGGCGCAGTGCGGCGCCGGAGTACGACGATCTGCGAATCTACCTTCGGCGGCGGCGTGAAAAGCTCGGCTTTCACAACAATAGACAGCGAGACTTCAAAATAATACTGGGCCGTGACACCGAGAATCGAGAGGTTGCCCGGCTTAGCAGCCAGGCGCTCGGCGACTTCCTTTTGCACCAGCAGCGTGGCGACCAAGGGTGGATTAGGCGATTCAGACAACACGCGTACCAGTTTGCTGGTCAGATAATACGGGATGTTGGCCACAACTTTGTAATCCGGCGGCAAGCTGGTCAGGTCGAAGCGCAGAATATCCTGGTTAACGACGCGCAGATTGTCCTCGGGCACTCGCGCCGGTAGGCCGCGGGCCAGGTCGCTATCAAATTCCACCGCCACTACATTATCAGTAGCATGAACCAAGAGTTCGGTCAGCGAGCCGAGACCTGGCCCGACTTCCAGAATTGTGTCGGTAGGTTGAACCTGCGACGCATCGAGCATCGCCTGCAGGCTAGTGTAGTCAGCCAGCCAGTGCTGACCCAGCGATTTCTTGGGGATAATGGTATGTGTCATAAAGCTGTCTTAGTTATACTTATATGGTTAATTTTACCAGCTTGTACTAACCTGCTGTAACTATTCGTACGACTCAGGCGATCGTCCAGGCAAATCCCAGGGCTCATTTTCATACACTTGCCAGGACTCAAGATCGGCACGCGGGACCGGAGGAGCCGGTCGCTCGGGCTGTTCGAGTCGGTTGGACCCGCTATGGACGCCGTCGAGATATTGCTGGTCGATAAGCGGCACACCCCACGACAATGTCCGTAACTCCTCAGCGCTTGGTTCGGCGGCAGGATCTAGAGGCATATATTCTTCGAGAACCTGGCTCCGACTTGGGTGTCGCAACTTATTCAACACTTTCGACTCAATCTTCCGAGCTGACTCCCGCGTCAGTCCATAGACCATTCCGACTTCTTCAAGGGTCTTCGGGGTGCCGTCAAACATGCCATAGCGTAGGGCGATGACGCCAGCTTCACGTTCTGACAGAGTATCGAGTACGGCATCGAGCTGCTCCCGGAGCAGAATGTCAGCGACTGTGGTAATGGGGTTTTCACCATATATATCTTCGATAACATCGGCGTGTGATAAATTGCCGCCGACTCCATCCTCGTCTGCTTCTTCGGGCGCGTAGCCAGTGACCGTATCAATGGTGGTAGCCCGGCGGCCTTCGAGGGCGATGGTTGGGTGATTGGAAATGCGTAAACCCCCATCGGCGAGAAGACGGACTTGCCACTTTGCTCCTTTATCAGCTTGCTCCATCGAACCAACTGTTTTTTCGAATACACTGGTTGTTATCGACCAACCGCGCGGCTCTATCTCTATAGTGTGGCGCTGGAGTGCACCCTGCATGGCCCAGGCGACAAACGTGACGAACTTTGAATCTTTTGGCTTGCCGTCATCATCATACCGGGGCTGGTACTTAAGCGTTGCTTTCCACATTGCCTCCAGGGCGACCTGGGTTCGGTCCTCGATGTCAGCATCCTGACTAGCCAGCTTGGTTATATTGGCATAGGATCCGATCATACGCCGCCGACCACTATAGGTCTCGTCATCACTATCCTTAGTGTACTTACTAGGATTGACGATCCCCATCGAAGCGCGAGCGAAGTACCCGGCAAATCGCATGTTGGCGTCAAAAAGTTGCTGTCTGGCCTCGGCACCGGACTGGGCCGCGTGCTCAAGCGTTTCCAGACGAGCCTCTGGAGCCTTACCCTGCAATTCGGCCAGTCGTGTCTTAGCAACCAAACCTAGCTGAATCCGGTAGGCGAGCTGCCATTCCTGGGCAGCCGATAAGCGCGACTCTGGATCACCAGTGACTTCGGCTTGGGCCTGGCACATTCTCTGAAATAGCCGGTGGTAACCACCGGCTATTTCTTGGCCGCCGAACGCGGTATCATCAATCGGTGTTTCATCCCATTGACAGTCCTCAGGCAGGAACTCAACTGATTCTGACATAATTTATATATTATACAGTAATATGCTTAAGTAAGCAAGTCGCTCATGTTACCAGTTGTGGTAGCTTAGCCAGTGGCTGTAAGCCCCCTGCCAGCCGCCGTAACGGCGAGTCGCATAGTCCGAGCACCAGCGGAGCTGCGTGACTGGGTTGGTTGCCCAGTCGGCACCGGCAGTGGACATCTTACTACCGGGTGTGGATTGGCAGAGACCGTAGCCGCCGGTTGACGGTACACTGCCGGCATATGGCGGGCAGCTGCCGTATTGGCCCTGGGCCTTGGTCGGACACCAACCGGACTCGTGGCTGATGATGTAGTCGGCTGCTGTGTAATCACCGGGGGCGATGCCAGCCAGAGCCATATCGCCCTTGATACCGCTAAGGTTGGTACCCTGGACGGTGATTTGCGTGACGGGCTGCTGGGTAATGGTCGTTTGAATGGCGACGCGGCTGACTTCGGCACCGTTCTGGGTATTGATTTCGTAGGTTACCGCACGCTTACCCGGTGTCCCTTGCTGACGCACTGCCGACACACCATACGACAAGGAATTGTCGGTCACAATCTGTACCGGTGTGGGGATGTCTTCCAGAATGGTCCGGGTAACAATGCCGTTGCGCACCACGGCCACTTGGATAGCAGGAGTAATCGGCGTGTCGACAGAAGGTGTCACGATATCCTGCGGCTTGAGTTTGATATTTTTCTCAGCCAGCAGCGCCTGGACCGTTGTGGCCCGGGTCCGAGTCGACACTGGCGCGCCGTACAACATCATATTTACGGGTGTCGAACGCTCAATCACCAGTTCCTGGCCAATATTGCCATTGGCTACAAAATCCGTCACCGGTTGGGTAGTAACCTCATCCTCCGGATAGAGCGCGACACCGGCCTGGCGGGCAACGCTGCGCGGGGTAGTGGCCGCGCTGAAGGTGTAGTCTTTGTGGGCGCCATCGAAGATCGCCACCGGCACCGCCCGATATATGTTTACCCGGAAATCGTCCTGTTGGATCTTGGTCGTCAACGCTGGCTCTACAACATCACCTTCGTTCAATGTCAGGTCAAGCTTAGACAGTAGCGAGCCGACAGTTGGTTCTTTGCTTGAGACCGTCTGACTCTTACCGTCGTGAGAGATGACGACCACGTTAGGGTTAATCGTGTTCGAAGGGCGATAAAATACCGTAACCAATACCCCAGTAATGACCAGTAGGCTCAGCACCGTGAGCACCGGCACCGCAAACGGATGCTGTGCAAACAGCTTGAAACGGTGGGTATACGATCGTCGACGATTTAGTCTATAGGGCATAACTACGTAGCCATTGTATCAAAAACTACACTCCGCCGTGGCGCGACATCCAGTTGTAAGCATTAGCCATATGGTTGTATAATAACTTTACTATGTCTATCACATCTCTCATGACCTTGTCTGGTAGCCTGGTTATGCTGAGTTCCTGGGCCGTTATTGGCCAGCGGATCAAGACCAGCCTCGGTGATATCAGCCCGCAAATCAAGATGTTGCAACGTTTCTTCCTCTGTATGGGCCTGTTTTGCCTGGCGATTTTCCTGCCCCAGATTGCCCTCAATCTGCAACCGACCGCTTTTCCTAAGGCCATGGCATGGGGCTACATCGTCGGCCATGTGGCTTTGTATATTGGGCTCATCAGTGTTATCAGTCTGACGTTTTCGATGGTTCCCCGGCTGGCCAGCAAGCAGAAATATGCCATCACCATCGGCATCATCATGTCAGTCGTCATCACGATCCTGACGATCAAGACCATGGCGTTTGGCACGTTACCAGTTTACGATGCACACCGCAGCGTTACCCTCTTCAACGTCGCACCGGTGGTGGGCACGCTGATTGCCTTGTTCGCCACACTCAGCGTACTGCCAGCAGCCATATTGATGATTCTCAATGGTGTCCGCAACCCCGGCGCGCGGGCCCGCTCTTTCCTACTGGGCGGTGGACTATTCGTTATTATGACGGCCGGGCCGCTCCATGACGTTGCCAAAGGTTGGCAGCTCTACATGATTGCCGATATCGTCTCGATCGTCGGATTTGTGTTTCTGGCCTGGGGAATTTTGTACCGCTTCGAGGAGCGCTTGGCGCCATCCCGAACCCCTGCCCCAGCTACTATGCCATCGGCCAGGGCTATCTAGTTATAAAGCTATAAACCGTCGACCAGGTTGGAGACCTGGGCTTTGACGACATCGCCCTGATCACGGGCCAAGCGGCTCAGCGGCGGCACTTCGAGATAAAAGGTCGAGCCAACATTCGGTGTACTCTTACACCACAGTTTTCCGCCCAGCCGTTGAGCCAGCTCCATGCATAAGTACAGACCGAGGCCAGTCCCGCCGGTTGAGCGTGTCCGGTAATCCTCTGCCCGGAAGAACTTCGTGAACAGCAGCTTCTGATCATGCGGCGAGATACCGATGCCTTCGTCGGTCACACTAAAGACAATACCACCATGCTTGGCAGACTCGGCCTTCAATGTAATGGTGCCCTGTTGACTGTATTTTAGGGCGTTGGTCAGATAGTTCTGCAGGATCTCTAGAATGTGTGCCTGGGTCGACAATACTGTGCCAATCCCGGGTTCAAGCGCTTTTTTGAGTACAATGCCCTTCTGCTGGGCTTGGGCTTCGAAATCCTTGATGCACTCGGCGAGTATATCTCCCGGCTGTATTTGGGCGAGCTGAATTGGAATATTATCATTCTTAGATTCGGCCAGCATCGTCAGGTCCTTGGTAATACTGGCCAGCTGCATGGCGTTACGGTGAGCTTGCTCAAGCAGTGTTTTTGTCTGAGGTGACATACCCTGCTCAGCCGAGAGGGCCGTCTCGAGTGCCGCTTCAACGATCGCCAATGGAGTTCGTAATTCGTGCGAGGCGACGGATATGAATTCTGAACGCTGTTCATCGAGCGAGCGTTCGCCCGATATATCCTCACAGACAATAATAAATTCGGTTGATTTACCACCCGATTGGACCGGCGTCACGCTGATATCCAGGTCAGTTCTGATGTCAGCTGAAGTCACCAGGCAAAGGTCACGGCGGTGTTGGGCGCTCGAGCCATCCTCCAGAATATCAACCTGCTTCGACTCCGTATCTGTACGCTTCTTGAGGTATAATACTTTGGAAAATTTACGACCTGTCATGTCTTCGAGACTATCAGCCAGCACCCGGGCCGCTTCGTTGTACTGGACGATATGTCCGTTAGTGTCGGTGACAAAAATGGCATTATTCAAACTATCGACCAGGGTTTGGAGGCGCGAACGCTCGGTGTTGCTTTTGCGGCCTTGCTCTTCCAGCGTGTTCCGCTCAACCTGGTCACGTTGTGTCAGCCTGGTCACCAGGAAGCCGAAGGAAAACAGGGCATACAATGTAATTGTCAGAATCCGCGGCTGCGACAGGACCACGCTGGTTACCAGGGTGGAGTCTGAGACGAGAAACAGCATTAGGGCCTCGAGCAGGACGACAGCGACCACCCCGGCCATCCGGTACAAATAAGCCGCTGTCAGGATTACAAACACGAAGAAGGCGCTGTACGGCGTGCTGACGCTGCCGACCAGCGCGATAAGCATACCTGCAAACAGACAGTCGGCTATCATAATCGCGATCGGCGAATTATATAGTTTGGTCTGCCGCAGGTAAGGAATGTACCGGCTGAGGTTGAAAAGTACTGCTAACCCCAGCAAGCCATAAACCCAGTGAGTCTGGGGGTATGATAACGGAAAAGTAACCAGTACAACCAGGATCGACAGCCAGCGTATTTGCCGCGTGGTACGCTCAAAATCATCAAATCTTTTCCGGGAGATTGGCTGGTCTGCCATATTAGAATAGTCCGTGTTTAGTTTATAGTCCGACTTTAGTTTGCTGGCGTGGGATCATTGGAAGCTGGCACGTAGTCCTGGCTGACTTTGTACACAACCTTTTTGATGCGGGCGACCACCTCATCGATCGAAGCGTCTGACTTGACGATATAGTCGTCGGCGCCAATACTTTTGGCTTTGGCGATGTCATCAGGCTGGCTGAGCGCTGAAAGTACTACAATCAGGGCGCCGCTGGTTTCGAGAGTATTGTGAAACAGGTCTATGGCATCAAACCCGCTCAGCCGAGGCATCATCAGGTCGAGCAGGATTAAATCAGGCCGAAACTCACGGGCTGTTTGGAGAGCCGCCTCGCCATTGTCGCAGTAGGCAACCGCGAAGCCTTCCGTCTCCAGGCGTTGCTTATACAGCAGTGCCAGGCCGGTCTCGTCGTCAACGATCAGTATTTTCTTTTTGGTTGTAGTGTTATCCATAAAGCTATTCTACCATACAGTTCATTACAGCTTCTCGAGCGGTGCAAAGCCGATGTTGAGTTTCTTGGCGCCCTTGCCCTTGAAGTAGATCGTCGCCACGTCGCCGTCCATCTCGACGATCTGGCCGATGCCGAAGACCTGGTGGCGCACGGCGTCACCCTCGTTCAGCTCAGGGACATAACGCGGCCCGTTATCGAATTCGGTTGCCGGTGCACCCAGGATGCCGGGCGCCGGAGTGTTGCGGATACTGTCGAGCGCGTTGAGCTGCTCGAAGCCGCCAAAGGTACCGCCGCCCTGCCCGTGGCCGCCGCCCTGGCTGTAGACACCGCGTTCGCCGCCACCAGTAGCGCCAGCTCCATAAAAGCCGTAACTGCCAGCATCGGACTGCAAATCACCGCCGATCTCGCTCAGGAAGCGGCTCGGCGGATTGTGCTGAACGCCGCCATACAGCAGCCGGCTGCTGGCGCATAACAGATATAATTCTTCGCGGGCCCGGGTCATGCCGACGTAGCACAGGCGGCGCTCCTCTTCCATCTCGGACTGATCGTATAACGCACGGGAATGCGGAAAGATGGTCTCTTCGAGACCGGTCATGAAGACGGCCGGGAATTCCAAGCCCTTGGCAGCGTGCAGTGTCATCAGCGTCACTGCGTCACCGCCGAAGTCGGCACTGTCGAGATCACTTATCAAGCTGACCTCTTCCAGGAAGCCGTCCAGCCCGACATCGGCATAACTTTGGGCGACCGAGAGCAGCTCGCGGACGTTTTCCTGTCGCGAGTCGCCCTGCGGGGTGCCATCGTCGAGATAATGCAGGTAGTCTATTCGCTTGAGCAATGCATCGAGCAGGCCGGTCACCGGCAGCTCTTCGATCATCCGGCGCAGACTGAGCACAATATCACCCAGTTCACTCAAACCTTTACGGGCTTTGCCGGTGACCGCGTCGCAGTTCGCCGCCTGCAGCAGCGCCTCGGACAATGGCAACTCTTTGTAATCCTGCCACTCAAAGAAATTCTGCAGTGACTTAGCGCCAATGCCACGGGCCGGCACGTTGACGATCCGTTCGAAACTGATCCGGTCTTCGGGCTGGTAGATCAGCCGCAGATAGGCAATGATGTCTTTGATTTCTTTGCGGTCGTAGAAGCGCTGGCCACCAACAATCCGGTACGGCACGCCGTAGTGGATGAAGGCTTCTTCGATCGAGCGGCTCTGGGCGTTGGTACGGTACAGGACGGCGTAATCGCGGTAGCTACGAGTGCCGCTGTCGACGCCGCGGCGCATGGCGATAACGATGGCTTCGCCTTCGGCGCGTTCATTGATGACCTGCTTGAGTTGGACCGGCAAGCCGTTGCCGGCTTCGGTCCACAGCTCCTTGTCGGAGCGCTGGGCGTTTTTGGTGATTACCGAGTGGGCAGCGTCCAGGATGTGCTTGGTAGAGCGGTAATTTTGCTCGAGTTTGATGACCGTACAATCTTTGTAATCACGCTCGAAATTCAGGATGTTGCGAAAATCCGCGCCGCGCCAAGAGTAGATCGACTGCCAGTCATCCCCCACCACGGCGATGTTATTGTCGGTATTGGTCAGCAGTTTGACGAGCTTGTACTGCGCCAGGTTGGTGTCCTGATACTCGTCGATCATGATGTATTTGAACTGGGTCTGCCACTTGTCACGGACCTCAGTGTGATTTTCGAGCATACTGACGGCGCGGATAATCAAGTCGTCAAAATCGAGGGCGGCGGCGTCCTTCAGGATTTGCTGGTAGATTGGATAGACCTGGGCGGCGGCCTGCTGGGCCGGACTATTGGCAATGCCCTTATATTCTTCGGGGGATAACATTTCGTTCTTGGCGTTGCTGATCAGGCCGCCGATCATCCGAGCCGGGAAAGCTTTTTCGTCGAGCATCAGGCGCTTACTGGCTTGTTTGACAGCCGACTGGCGGTCCGATTCATCAAAGATAACAAAGGTCCGCGGAATACCTATGTAATCGCCGTTTTCACGCAGCAGCCGGACACAAATACCATGAAATGTCCCCATGTAGGGCATGAAACTACGCGGGGCTTCGACTGCCCCGCCGGATGGCCCTCCGTGGCCGCCACCGTGGCCCATCAGCGTCCAGACGCGGGCCCGCATCTCCTTGGCGGCCTTGTTGGTGAAGGTTACGGCCAGGATGTTGTACGGCGTTGCCCGGTGGGTGGCGATCAGATAGGCGATGCGGTGCGTCAGCGTCTTGGTCTTGCCTGAGCCGGCGCCAGCTTGAATCAGCAATGGGCCCTCGGTGGTTTCGACGGCACGGCGCTGCTCCGGGTTTAAGCCCGTTAATAAATCAGTCTGCATCCTTACATTTTAGCAAGCTTTATGGAGTTTAGCTGACACTGGGGTGTTGTATTTATAAGGGACGGTTGCAGACGGTGGTTGCCCGATAATGCTTAGCTACCAAAGAAATGCGTCAAAGACTTAACGCCTGGTATGGTGATAATCCCGGCATCCAGGGCGACATTTATCCAAGCTAGAGCTAGCACCAAAATCAATATAACTCCGAAGATAACGACGATGCGGCTGCGGCGATGCTGGGCGGCGTTGATCGGCAAAAAGTAGGTCTTATCAGCGATAACTTCTTCGAATTCTTCCTGGGCT
>DHXQ01000036.1:116726-137084 GCA_002413755.1 Candidatus Saccharibacteria bacterium UBA5152
TTGGCTTACTGTCAGTGTCATCTGTGTCATCGTCATTGCCCTTGTCGCGGGTATCAGCCTTTGCGTCGGGCTCATCATCTGGCTGCGTTGGCTTAGCCTCCGACTTGGCCGTGGCTGGCGACGGATCGGATAATGTCTGCTGCTGTTGGATTTCGCCAGCCTCGACAACACCGTCAGAGTCGTTATCAAAAGGTATATCGAGCAAACCTTCTTTGGTGGCTAGCTTGATTTCTTCTTTGTCGGCTTGCTTGGTGTCGGTGTCCGGATCAGACAGCGGCTTAATGACAATCTTCTCAGGTTGGAGGCCTTCATCAGAGCCGGCCGGCTTGGCGGACTTATCGCCGGTCGCATTGACCATGGGATCCTGAATGACGACCCGATTGGTCACAATTACCGGCCGGGAGGTGGCGTTTTTGAGGGTGCCTGGTTTGGCAATGTCCATAACCCTTGCGGATGAGGGTAGTTGAGAAGCCGGCGTGGTTTTGGGTTTTTTTGCTGTCATCTCTTCGGTTGGGTTCATGAGGGTCGGCGTTCGCGTGCCAGGCGGTAGGCGGCGTCCACAATACCAGTAAACTTAGCATAGTTGAGGCTGGCGGCACCGACCAAGACACCGTCACAGCCTGGTATGCCCAGGAAGACTGAGGCGTCGTCATCACTGACACTACCGCCGTAGAGTACGCGCACAGCCTTGGCAGCGCGCTCACCGTACAGTTCTTTGATCTGGAAACGGATGTACTCGATAGCCTTTTGCATGTCGGATGGCTTGGCGGGTTCGCCGTCGAAGGTCGAGATGGCCCAGATGGGCTCGTAGGCGATGACGATGTTTTCGATTTCATCTGAGGTGATATTCTTGAGCGCTGTGGTCAGATGATCATGAATCACCTGCTTGGTCTCACCAGCGTCACGCTCCTGTTTTGTCTCACCAATGCAGAGGATCGGCGTGATGCCGTTCCGGACAGCCGCAGCCACCTTTTCACGAATAACTTCCAGAGTTTCGCCGAAGTAGACCCGGCGAGCCGAGTGGCCAACGATACCGTAATGTACTAAGTCGCGCAGCATTGCGAATGAGACTTCACCGGTGTACGAGCCTTCGTCCTTAAAATAGGCGTCCTGGGAAGCCAGCCGGAAGCGATGACGGTCCATTTCGACGCTGAGCGGTTGTAGACTTAATAAGCTCGGCGCAACGACGACTTCGATGTCGCGGTGAGTGGCAATGTGCTGGTGATAGCGATGCAGCAAAGTACTCGCCTCGTGAGTGTTGAGGTTCATTTTCCAGTTGGCGACGACAAGTATTCGTTTCATAATTCTTACGCTTTTATTCTATTACAGTGTACATTATTCGTCATTATTTATCCTCTAATGCTTCCACGCCGGGTAGTTTGCGGCCGCCCATCAGCTCCAGACTAGCACCACCACCGGTTGAAACATGGTCAAAGGCGCCGATCAGGCCGCGGCTGGCGACATAACCGACGGTATCACCACCACCGACGACGCTAAACGGCCGCGGTTGATCAGCGATAAACTTACCGAGCATCGATTCCATCACCAGGTCAGTGCCGTGGGCGAATGGCCCGACCGGACCCTGCAGGCCTTTGACTTCGGTGACACCCAGCGTGCCGTTCCAGACCACTGTCTGGGCCAGCTGCATGCTGCCGGCGATAAAGGCACCGGTGAACGGCCCAGCATCGAGGATCATTTCGTGTTCGTGGATGTGGCTAGCGGCAGCTGGCACGCGCTTGGGGTAATTCTCAACTTCGGCGATCAAGTGGGCACTCCAGTCAACGATCCGGGTTGGTGCTGAGGGGTCGATCTTACTGGCGACTACGCCGTCCTGAGGGATATAAAACGTAAAGCGGCGCTTTTTCGACTCGATGGCCGCCTGGTGCATGATATCTTTGGCAACCGACAATTCGGTCTTGTCGTAGAGGCTGGCGGCAACATTGATACCTTGAGCCTTCAGGAAGGTGTTGGCCATAGCGCCACCGATAGTAATAATGTCGGCGATTTCGATAAATTTACGGAGGATTTCAATCTTGTCAGCGATCTTGGCGCCACCGATGATAGCCATCAACGGCCGCTTAGGGTTACTCATAACATCGGTGATGGTGTCGACTTCTTTTTCGAGAAGCAGACCGGCAACACTGGGTAGATAATGCGTCACACCCTCGGTGCTGGCGTGGGCCCGGTGGACAACACCGAAGCCATCCTGCACGAAGATGTCAGCAATGCTGGCCAGTTGCTTGGCAAAGTCGGGGTCGTTGACCTCTTCCTCGGGGTGGAAGCGCAGGTTTTCGAGCAATAACACTTGGCCGGGCTGTAAATTAGCGGCGGCTTTGTCGACGCGTTCGCCAATACAATCAGGCACAAACTGCACTTCGCGGCCTAGGAGCTCGTGGAGCCGCTTGGCGACTGGGAATAAGCTAGCGGACGCGTCGCCTGGGCCCTTGGGGCGGCCGAGGTGCGAGCAGACGATGACTTTAGCACCCTGCTCGAGCAAATATTTCAGGGTTGGAATCGACTGTTTGATGCGGTAATCATCGGTGATTTTACCGTCTTTGACGGGCACATTGTAGTCAGCCCGTACCAATACTGTTTTATCTCTCAGCTCAATATCGCGGATTGTCTTTTTCGTAAACAACTTATAGCCCACCTATACGCTTATGCATAATCTTTAGCATAAGTATAGCACCAATGGCCGAATCTAGCAGGTGTTTTTTGACAGCATCAACACGCTGGTTTTATTCGACGACACGGACTTTGATCGTGTCGGTGGCGCCCGCCAGGCCGGGGTACTGTCCGGAGACGGTGACGACGATTTCACCCTTGGTGAGGACCTTATTGTCCGCTAGCCACTTAGTGAGTTTGTCGGCGGCCTGGGCGTCAACTGGGCGCAGGTAGCTTTTGACGTCAAAGACGATCGACAGTTGCTGCAGGGTACGGACATCGCTGGTGACGGCAATAATCGGGATGCCGGGGCGGTTGGAGGCGATCTGCAGCGTCGTGGCGCCGGTTTTGGTCTCGGCCACGATGGCCCGGGCCTGGATACTGTCGGCTAGGTTGAGGATGGCTTTGCTGATCGAAGCTTGGCGACTGTGGTCTTCATAGTCCGGGTAAGCCACCTTGAGCGGCATATTGGCCTCGGTGTAACGAATGACCCGCTTCATGGTTTTGACCGATTCGATCGGGTATTTGCCGCTGGCGGTTTCGTCGCTCAGCATCACACTGTCGGCGCCGAGGAAGACGGCCGTGGCCACGTCGGAAACTTCGGCCCGGGTCGGGTCGGGCATTTCGGTCATACTGGCCAGCATCTGGGTGGCCACGATGGTTGGCTTGGCATAGCGCATACCCAGACCAATGATTTGGCGCTGTACCACTGGCACCGATTCGGCTGGGGTTTCAACGGCCAGGTCACCGCGGGCGATCATGACCGCGTCAGAGGCCTGGACGATGGCGTCGAGGTTAGCTGGCTCAGTGGCGGCTCGGGTTTCGATCTTAGAGATAATATGCGCGTTGCTGCCGAGAGTTTTGAGACGCTTGCGAAGATCATGAATATCGTCGGCAGTTTGGACGAAGCTCAGCGCCACATAGTCAATATCCTGGGTCGAACCGTAGACCAGGTCGGCCTTGTCCTTGGCAGTAATAATGTCGCCGCCGAAATCAGTGTCCGGTAGGTTCATGCCTTTGCGCTTGATCAGGATGCCGTCATTTTCGGCCCGGGCGTAGACGACACCGTTTTTGACACTGGTAATCGTTGTGCGCACCTTACCATCGTATAGAAAAAGCCGTTCGCCGCGCTTCACCTTTTTGGCGAGGTCATACTGAGTCGGGATGTGCTCGGTGGCGTCCATGTCAGAATTGTAGGCGAAGCGCAGTTCCTGACCAGTCAGAACATTAATCACGCCGTCAAAATCGCCCAGGCGAACCTTGGGCCCCTGCAGATCCTGGATGATGGCCACCGGCTTACCGAGCTCCTTGGAGGCCTTGCGGATCCAGATGATGCGCTGGCCATGCTCTTCGTGCGTACCGTGGCTAAAGTTCAGACGCAAGCCATTGGCGCCGCTGGCAATCAAGTCACGGACTAACTCATAGCTATCTGTCGATGGGCCAACGGTGGCCACAATTTTGGTTCGTTTATAATTTTCCAGAGGCACCTCTGGTACGGACTCGGTGAATTTCATGCACTTCTTTCTGCTTATATATATTTAGTACCAGTATAAACCTTTTAGGGCGTACCGGCGCTGGTCAATGTTTCGTAATCCATGTGCAGGCCGGCCGAGGTGGGTCGGACTTTGTTTACCGCTATCAGGGTGTAGGGCAAAGCGATGCCTTTGCGGCCGTGATAGTGGTTGTAGGCAATCTCAAATCCAAGCTGCAGCACCGTGGTGTTGAGCTTGCCATTACAGAGCCAGGTCGGCCTGTATGAAAATAGCTGCGCCGCCGGATTTATTAATCTCATCGGCCGTTGCCACACCTGCTTCAACGTTACTGCGGGTGGTTATTACAACCTTAGCACCTTCTTTTGCGAACAATACTGCAGTCGCCTTGCCAATATTTGCCGCCGAGCCGGTCACGACTGCCACTTTGCCTTGAAGTTTCATGCCATACTCCTTGTTTTATCCGTATAGTATAACAAAACGTTTTATACAACAGCGATTTTCGCGAGTCCTTCAATTAGTTGCACAGTTGGCAGCTTCGTCAGTTCCTGAGGATGCAAGATGACCTTTGATGAGCGGTTGCCACCACCCATGATTACTTCGTCGCATTCCATCACTCTCGAGTCAACATACACAGGGATGTCATCTGGCAAGCCAAAAGCCGTGACGCCACCATATTCCATCTGCGACAGACGTAAGGCCTCATCCATAGGTGCGAACGACGCCTTTTTGACTGCCAGCAGCTGGCAGACTTTCTTATTTACATCTAGCTTGGTGGTGGCTAGCACGACGCAGGCGGCAAACTTGACAGGCTCAGACTTGCTGGCCACCATGATCGTATTGGCAGATTGGCCTGGGCTAAAGCCATATTTTTCGCAGAAGGCAGCGGTATCAGCCAGTTCCGGGTCACACTCAAAGACCCTATACGCGATACTGTATACATCGAGCGCTGCTTGAACTATCGGTAAGAGTGCACTCATGCAAATATCATAACAAATTTTCAGCCAAATATTGGGCTCGGCGAGCTCCCTGCGATAAGCTACTTGTATGTATCTATCACAAGACGAGCTTACCGAACGCCTTGACACGGCTAAGCAACAGGTTGAAATTGGTACAGTCTATCAACACTACAAATCAGCTGACATGACCTACGAAGTCAAAGATATCGTTATCCAAGAGGTCGACGATGAACCCTGCGTCATATACGAAGCGCTATACGGCAACCACATTACTTTCTCTAGACCGGTGAAGGTTTGGCTGGAGAGCGTTACAGTCGAAGGGCAACTCGTCAAAAGATTTACGAAGCTATAGAGGCGGCCAATAAAAATACCCCAGACATGCTGAGGTGTTTTTATCTGGTGATCCCAAGGAGAGAGCGCACGTTAATCCAGCCGCCCGCTTCGCTGGGGGCGGTGACTAACGACCGAACTCCGGAGTTCGCCTCTTGCTTGCATGGCCAAAATAAAACGCCCACCTTGCAGTGAGCGTTTTATTTTGGTGATCCCAAGGAGAGTCGAACTCCTCTTGCCGGGATGAAAACCCGATGTCCTAACCGATAGACGATGGGACCAAAGCGGAGAAAAGACGAAAATGTGTTTACATATTTTCGCTTTTCGAGCATTTGGTTCCATATGGCGGAGCCATATGGGTTGGTCTGGAGCAAAGCGGAGTCAAGTCACACTGTTGCCAGGC
The DNA here is from genome assembly GCA_002413755.1 of Candidatus Saccharibacteria bacterium UBA5152. GTDB lineage: Bacteria > Patescibacteriota > Saccharimonadia > Saccharimonadales > UBA4665 > UBA4665. Next base: position 122,573 of record DHXQ01000036.1, read on the forward strand.
CGGTTCTTAACCAAAAAATTGTACCATAACAGAGGCGATCATACAATACAGCGGGCTGACATACCGAATACAAAAATCCTCCGGGCGCTTCACCATACGGTGGCCGGAGGATTTAAAGTTTCTTGAGCGGTCAGTCTTTGCTTTCAGAATACTGCTAAGATCATAGCACAATTTGGCAATATATGCTAGAGCTTATCCACAGGAGTTTGCTTAGGAATACTAAATCCAAACATACTACCCTTGTGCTCGCGGCTTTTGAACAGCACTGCCCCGCCCTCGGCGATTATCACCTTCTTTGCCATGTAGAGGCCTAGCCCTGTGCCATCTGGGCGTTCGCGGCGGGCATTGGCCGCCCGGTAAAACTTCGTGAATAGGTGGTGTTGCTCGGCCTTTGGTACGCCAATGCCATCATCATGGACCTGCAGCTCGACGCTATGCGGCTTATCCATCAGCTCGACGGATATATGGCCGCCCGACGGCGTGTAATGCACGGCATTATCGATAAAGTTCATGACCACCTGACGGGTTTTGGTTTCATCAAGCATCAGCTTCGGGAATTCTTTTGGCTTCTCAAATGTCAGGGATAGTGACTGGCTTGTGGCCGTCTCGCGCAGCTGCCCAATTTCTTCCTGGATAAGATTCGCCAGATTGATGGGTGTCCGCTCAATAACAAATTTTCCGGTTTTTAGTCGTGATACATTCAGTAAGTCGGCGATCAAAAAGACCATCCGTTGCGAGCTCATGAAGGCTTGGTTCAACATCTTTTTCTGCAGCGGCTTGATCATACCAGCGTCACCTTCCAGCAGCATACTGAGGTATCCCTTCACCGCCGTTAGCGGTGTCCGCAGCTGATGCGACGCCATGCTGATGAAGTCATCCTTGGTCTCGTCCAGCGCCTCAAGCTTGGCGTTTGTCCGCCGTAATTGGGCCGTCGCCTCGTCAACCCGCCGCTGGAGTGTGATGTTGAAGTTTTGAATTTCTTCGAAGCGCATAGCGTTTTGAATCGCCACTATGAGCCCGTTAATAATCGTCTCCAGTGTCCTGACATCGCGGGCGTTATACTGCTCGCCCCCGCGTTTCGGGCCGAGCATGATATAACCGAGACTCACGTCTGCTGCGCCAGCAGTAGTGCTGAGCCGAGCCAATATCTCGATATTGTTTCTTGCAAGTATCAGCTTAACTGCATGGTCACCTTCTGATAGCAGTTCAGCCTTAATAACCCGCTCAGACATACGAACCGTCATATCATCCAGGCCTTCGATGTCGTGGGCTGTCACATTCTTTTGCTGAGTTCCGACAATTCTCCTTCCAGCTGTTGCTGTCTCAGTAATGCTAAAGACACAATATTGGGACGTCAGATTACGAGCAATAATATCACTCGCGCCTTTTAATAGGCCGTTTAGATCAAGGGTAGCGACGACCGTATTATTTAATTCAGCTATGAACTGTTCAGGGTCGTATGCATCCCTGAAAAATATCTTACTCGTTGCCCTGTTGAACCAGACCCGCACGCGTTCATAATAATTCGCTGCCAGCGAAATTATTATTACAATTAAAACAAATTTGCCTGGCTGTATCTGGACCGGAAGCAACAGACTTGAGGTTATATATACAATAGGTGCAACATACATAATACTCAAAGTCAAAAGAGACAGTGTATAGGCAACAGCACGGACAACTGCCGTACGAATGTCAAACAAACGTTGGGCAATAATCGCGTATGCGATTATTGCAATAGCCAAGGCAAGGAAGATCGGACTAACTGCCAGCAGTAGGGTATTGTGAAAAACTATTGGCAGCACAAATGTTATCAAAAAAGTAAGCGTGAAGCTGACAAATACACCGTAAAAGACATAGCTGAGCTGGCGGCGCTTTACGCCGTGGGCATGGCGAAGTTTCGCGAATAATGCAACCAGACCACCAATGATTGTGGACGCCTGCAGCAGCCCGAACAAGGGGATTAGCGGTCCAGGACCAATGTCAGCGGCACCGTTATGAATACTGACAGTTTTAAAGACCAACCCCATGCTAGCCAGAATGAGGTTGAGCATGAGCCATAAAATGACAATAATCTGAAGCCGTTTATTGAATATAAATCTCGATTCAGGAAAAGTCTTTGCAAAAAAGTATAATAACGGTCCTTGGGGTATAGAAACAAACAGGATAAGTTTAGCCCAATGCAGTGCCTCCTGATCGGTTAATGCATGCAGTGCGAGATAATTACAGACCGGGTAAATACCGATGAACAGCACGAGTAATGAGAAATACACGTGCGAACCGCTTCTTCGGCTTTTGGAATAGACGAGTAGGGCAGTCACCAGCCCCATCAGCAGCGTAAAGATAACAGCCGCTAATTGCATACGGGCTCACGTCTCGGAGTTTTTACATCTTTCAAATGCCCGTATCCGATGCGCATCAGAAAAACCGGAAATCCAGTCAGTCCGGTATCAGCAATAATCTCGTCAGAATATGGCTTCGTGCTGACGCTTGCCGTCAAAGGCTGAGCAGATAGTCCACGCATGGTTAGTTGCAACCAAAAATGCTGGATATCTATCCCGCATTCGATAAGCGTGGCCGGAGATTTCTGGGCGACTGTCCAAATGGCAACCCCGGATGATGATTCCATCAGTTCCTTGTCTTTTGCGGCCGCCTTTGCAAATACTTGCGGTTTGCGTCTGACCAGCGCCATTATGAGTTTTGTTTTGAGGGCGGAATTTCCTATCACCGAGCCAGGCATGCCATCCGGCGCAGTCGTATCGTTTGGACGCATCCAACCGACCAACTCCTTCACGAAATCGAGATTACTGGCAATCTGGGTAGCCGCCCGAAGATGTATGGCAGAAATTTTTTGTAAAATTACAGCGTCTGTTATTAGTTTGCGTGCTACCGTACCGGCTGATGCCTGCGGTAAGTTAATTATTTCTTCAGGCAGTGGCTTCAGGGTATATTTTCCCTTGTCCGAGTGCCGTGCCGTAATTGCAGCAAGTAGTCCGCCGCCTGGCTCAGGCTTCGTTTCCTGGAAGACGAGGGCCGCGCTGGTGTCTGCGAAGGATACACTCGACACCAAACCGAAGTACTTCCCCGCCGTCATGATATTTTCTATACATGCGCCGAGCGACAGATAGAGACCATCGTTTTGAGGGTCGCCAACTGCCAATGCGCGCTCCGTGTCCGGCAATACATGCAGTGAATTATTGTCGATATGAAAAGCCCAAGGCTGGGTATTGTGTTGAGAGGGCGCCAAAATACCGTAGCCGATCAGGAATTTAATTCTGGTGGCAATATCTGCGGTTGCAGGATAGTCGTTTTCGTCGATATCCCAGGCCTGATAATTCGGGAGTATTTTATTCATTTCACGCTAATGGTTACTTTTTAGATTATACTCCAACCATCCCATAAACAGGAAGATCGACAGGTTGAGTGTACTCGGCTATTTCCGGCTGAACAATTGCGAAAGAATTTCTTGTCTACCAGGCCCATCATCTAGATCGGCAGATGGCATGCCAATCAATTCTGCAAATTTCACGAAATAGCGGCCCGACATAACCGGCTCACCCAGCATTATTGAGCGAATGACGTACGCTGCCAGCCCAGCGTCAACACCTATCGTGCTATAGAGCTGCGGCCGGCCGACAAGGCTCGTACCGATATCCAGCAAGGAAGCAATCGCCTTCGTCGGCACAAACTGTTGGCCGACAAGCTGCACGGCATAACGTTTGACTTGATCAGGCGTGAACTCTGACTGTTGGAGTATCTCAGCCGGTAAATCTCCAAGCGCTCCATTGAATATTTGAAGGTCAGCCTGGAGGTCATACCGCTCAACATCAATCAGAATATTATCCCCTAGGCTGGTGAACATCAGTAGCGGGATCTGCCGCTGCTTGGCATGTAGCCTGAGCTGTACTTTCATGCTAAAATCGTCAATCTCGTCCACGACGACGCTTGGAGCCGGATCACTAAAGAATGCGTCGATGGTATCAGCCGTAATACCGTCCGGGAATGCCTGCACATCAGCGTAGGGATTGAGTTCATAAATCTGTTCTGCTGCCAATATAACTTTTGGTTGGCTGATATTTGTAAGCTTCTCGCGGAGGCGGTTGAGATTAGCCGTTTCAAGCACGTCAAAGTCTGCAATCTTTACAGTCGACGACATACCGGAGTACACACAGGCAAGCGCAATCCCGGAGCCAACGGACATACCGGCAACAGCAATCGTGCTAGCCGCAAGTTTTTGCTGCTCCTCGGCGGATATGATGTGCTGGTTACGGTTTGTGCGCAACCGAAACAGACTGGCATCATCAACACAGTGCAACAACAATCCCGACCATGGATAGTATATCCATGAGCCGGCGAGTTCACCGTCTGGGTAATCATTAATAAATTTCTGCCTGGCGACTTCGTCCCCAGGAAAATTTATTTCGGCAAGTTCCACTACCTGTGAGTCGTAGATAGTAACCTCTTGCCAGATTTTATTGCCTTGCCGCAATTGATTAAGGTCGTCAATAGTAAATTTGCCAGGGTATAGAATAGTCGGTTTGTTAAACATTGACGTCCTTAATAACCCACTTCTGCTTAGTCCCAGGGCGGAAGTACGTCAAATCCTCATAGTCCCAGAGCCGCACTACTGGTAATGCCGGAGGCCCTACCGTTTTGTAGGTTTCCCGATACTCAGAGCTTTCCCTAATGAGATTGTCCTGAATATATTGCAGGACAACAGCCGTCAAGTCCGGCGTACTAATAACTCCATGCTTCAGCTCAACATTTATATTGAGCCGCTGCCGGCCTTCATCGCTATAGTCGACTTGCATCGTAAACTTGCCGGTAGCGACCGCGGCGAGTTCGTCGTGTTGTAAGGCTCGGCGGATCGTATCTGGATACAACTGAAACGCGTAATAGCTGACACTGAAATCATTGCGCTCATAGACGTATACAAACGGCAGATTCCACAATGTTTCAGTTATGTTGGCCTTCTCGGCTTCCGCGATGACATCAATTCCGCTGTCTGCGAGTCGCCGGTGAACATCGGCGCGCGTCATCACACCTCCGTAATCTTTCAGGTCGTAACGGACGAGTGGCAACCCGCTGTAGCTGGTACAAAGTAAACTGTTCTCGGTTTGCTCGAAATGAAATAACTCGGGGTTATACTGCGCGAAAGTTGCCTGGCGGTGCGCCTCGGGGAAAATTGTATCAAGCTGATCGTTAGCGACGAGTAGACGACGAATCATGATAGATTCGGGCGTCTCGTGAGCCATTGTTCCAAGGTCCACTGTCCCGTAATGGTTTAGTGTTGCCGTGTACGGGTTCGGTGCCTTCACCGTATCCAGAACGTAATCTCTAAATTTTTCCGTGAACGCCTCAGCCGAGAAAACAAAACCGAGATTATATTCACTCCAGACAATGCCTTCACGGGCACCGTCATCCAATATATCCTTTAGAAACGGCGCGTAAGCACCAATGATAACCTGGTCAAAATTCTTGCCGAGCTGTTTGACAGCATTTATAACCTCTTGTTTCTGGATCCCTGGAGTAATAATGCTGAGGTCATAACCGCCGTGTTCGGCAACTATCTTCAAAGCTTCATAGGTAAACAAGCCGCCGATCCAAGCACCCATCGGGAAGGCTACGATATACAGCGTGCTGCGTTTGTGAATCTGAAAATTGGAACGGAGATATAGCTCAGCCGTTACGGCGTACTGCCAATCTTGTGAATGTTCCCGCGGAAAGTAGTACGGCTGTCCAGTCGAGCCTGAGGTGGTCGAAATAACCCATTGGCCATGTGCAAACTCACCGTCCCAACACAGCATCTCCTTCGGATATTTACGTAAATAGTTATCTTTGTCGATTATCGGTATACGAGTTATGTCTTCGACACTTCGCACCGACGTAGGATCGAAATTATGAGCCTGCAAAAAATCCTTATAAGCCGGGACACGCTGTGACATAGCAAAGAATTGCTGGATAGTACGATTGGCACCGCGCCGTATCCAGTACTGTTCTGAACTTGTTTGTAGTCGGTAATGCAGTAACTCTGCGTTACGGTAGCCTTTAGGTAGTAACAAATTCATGATGTTTTATTATTAATTGATTTCTAAGACCATTATACCATGCCACTAGAGAGTCACGGGTGTAGTTGCTGAGACGTTGAAAACCATGTACAGTGATGCTATATAGTCAAAGGAAAATTTAACAATGTCATTTATCGCCCAGAGATTAAGCTACTTCGACAGCAGTGATTTTCGCGACGCCATCAAGAAACAGGCTCTCCTCCATAATCCCATCGACCTTAGTATCGGCATACCAGAAGAATTAACCCCGGACCACGTCAAAGCAGCCGGCATTCGGGCCATCCATGAAGACAAAACAACCTATACGCCGGCGAACGGTTTGCCTGAACTGCGCGAGGCGCTGGCAGCAAAGCTGCAAAATGATAACAAGATATACGTCAAACCCTCCGCCGTCACCGTCGTCCCCGGCCTGACAACTGGTCAGCTCCTGGTGTACTTGGCAATACTCGACCCCGGCGATGAAGTTATCGTATTTGACCCCTATTACCCACCCTACCCCCACCTTGCCAGTATGGTTGGGGCACGAGTCGTGTACGTATCAACCCTGCCCACCTTTCAGCCAGATATACCAGCACTGGAAGCCAGCATTACGGACAAGACGAAATTGATTGTTATCAATAGCCCAAACAACCCGAGTGGAGCCGTCTATCCAGAAGCCACGCTCCGCAAAATTGCAGCGATTGCCGAAAAAAATAATATACTGATCATCTCTGATGAAATATACGAGCATTTCGTCTATGACGGAGAGCATTTTAGCATTGGCAGCATTTATCCTAACACCATAACCATGAATGGCTTCTCTAAAGAACATGCCATGACTGGCTGGCGCATCGGCTACATTGCCGGACCCCAGGAAATTATTGACGCAATCAATGAGCTACAGCAGTATGTGGTAATGTCGAGTTCGTCTATCGCCCAGCACGCGGCAATAGCCGCACTGCGGCAAAAGCCGGCCCATCTCGTGGCTAAGTACAAAGCAAAGCGAGATTTGATCGTTGAGAGACTTGGTAAGGCTGGGTACGACGTAAAAGGCGCCCAGGGAGCATTTTATACATTCGTCAAAGCGCCTCATAACCTCACCGACATTGAGTTCGTTGAGCGAGCTACCGAGCATGGGCTCATAATCGTCGCCGGACGGGCTTTCTCCCAACTGCACGGCTACATCCGAATTTCTTATGGCGCTGATATATATACGCTCGAACGGGGGCTAGTAATTCTGGAGAAGATAGCCGGAGAACTCGCATCATAGTAATCAACCGCTATGAGTACAGACACAACCATCAAGATATTAATTGTTGAAGATGACGAGCCGATCCGCACCCTCTACGAAATAAAGTTCGAGCAGCAAGGTTACCAGGTCATCACTGCAGTTAACGGATTAGACGGCTATCAAAAAGCCGAGACTGCAATGCCCGACTTGATCCTCCTCGACTTACGAATGCCTGTGATGACTGGCGACGAGATGCTCGCCAAGATGCGGGCCACCGACTGGGGCAGCAGTATCCGTGTTGTTATATTAACAAACATAAGTAAGTCCGAAGCCCCGATGTCGCTGCGTTATATGCACGTCGACAGATACATTACCAAGGTTCACCAGACACCGTCGCAGATTGTTGAGATTGTGCGCGAGATCCTCGCCTAACCATGTCTGTTGCGCCCTATTGAACTGTTCGTATACAATGTGTGTATGACTAACCCAACACCCAAGATAGCGATTATTGAAGATGACCAGGCTATTTCGCAGATGTATCGGTTCAAATTTGAAGCAGAAAATTATAAGGTAAACACCGCCGAGAATGGCAAACTCGGCCTCGAGCTGATCGAGCAAATGCGCCCGGATATCATCCTGCTCGACATCATGATGCCGGAGATGACCGGCGACGAGATGCTCACGCTCCTCCGCCAGGAGCCATGGGGTAAGGATATTAAAGTTATTATCCTCACCAACAAGGGTGAACAGGAGATCCCCGAATCGATTAAGGCGCTCAACGTGAGCGCCGTTGTTTTAAAATCAGACATGACGCCGCGCCAGGTGGCCGAGCTCGTCAAAAAACAATTAGCCGAGTAGGTGCATAACTGGTGTAATGGCTGGGCTGTGCGTTATGATGAACGTATGAACATTGCAATCCTCGGATTTGATACAGAAGGTAGATCATCATACGACTACTTCAAAGCCCAGTCCGGTGATAACGGCCAGGCACACACTCTCACGATTCTCGATCAGGACCCCAACAAACAGATTCCCGAAGGCGCCGCCAGTGTGCTCGGTGGCAGCTACCTCGATAATCTCGACCGTTTCGACGTGATCGTACGCACCGCTGGCCTGATGCCCAACAAAATATTCGCCGCCAACCCCGGTTTGTCACCAGGTAAGCTGACCACGCAGGTCAACGAATTTTTCAAAGCTTCGCCAACCAAAAACATCATCGGCATCACCGGCACCAAGGGCAAGGGCACAACCAGCACCCTGATCACCAAGATGCTGACAGCCGCCGGCAAAGACGCACGTCTGGCGGGCAATATCGGCATTCCAGCGCTCGACCTGATGCCTGTCCTGACCCCCGATTCGTGGGTCGTTCTCGAGCTCTCCAGCTTCCAGCTGATTGACCTCAAATCTTCGCCGATGATCGCCGTTTGCCTGATGGTCGTGCCCGAGCACCTCAATTGGCACGAAGATATGGCCGAGTACAAGACCGCCAAGCAACAGCTTTTCGTCTGGCAAACCTACGACGACATCGCAATTTATAACAATGATAACGAAAATTCCCGGACCATCGCTGAGGCCGGCAGCGGCACCAAAGTCCCTTACTGCGCGCCACCCGGTGCCATAATCGACAGTAATCCATCGACCGACGGAAGCGATAAAAACCTCGACAAAGTTATCAGCATTGGTGGCCAGATCATCTGCCACACCCACGAGCTCAAACTCCTCGGCGAACACAACTGGCAAAATGTCTGTGCGGCCGTTACTGCCGCCTGGCAAGTCACCCACAGCCTGTCTGCCCTGCGCTCGGTATTGACGTCTTTTAGCGGTCTGCCCCATCGTCTGGAACTGGTCCGTGAGCTAAATGGTGTGCAGTACTATGATGATTCCTTCGGCACCACACCCGAAACGGCCATCGTCGCTATCGCAGCTCTCACCCAGCCCAAGGTGATTATCCTCGGCGGCTCCGACAAGGGCGCCAGCTACGATGATCTGGCCCAGGCCGTCAAAGCCGGCAACGTCCGCACAGCCCTGCTGATCGGCGACCAGGCTGCCAAGATTCAGATAGCCCTGCAGAACGCCGGTTTCACAGACTTCGTAGCCGGCGATGCCACCCCATTGACCACTATGAGCGAAGTCGTCAGCGCTGCCATGGCAGCCGCCCAACCTGGCGACGTTGTGCTACTGTCTCCCGGCTGCGCCAGTTTCGATATGTTCAAGGATTACATTGACCGCGCCTCCCAATTCGTGGCAGCCGTCAAAACGCTATAGATGCGATCACACCTTGCATGCGGGCAATGATTGCCTGTTCGGGCTGTAAAACCTCTGCCCGGCCGGCCGCCAGCGCAGTGATTTCTTCTTCGATCCAGTGATAATGGGTGCAGGCCAGCACGATGACATCAGCTCCGCCGGCAAGGACTTCGGCTATCCGGCCAGCAATCTTTTGCTCGTCGACCTGTTTGTGCTCAATCATATACGACCAGTCGCTACAATCAGGCTCGAGCACCGTCACGCCTGCGGCAAATTCCTGCTTGAGGTCATTGTAACGCTTGCTGGCCAGCGTGGCAGGAGTTGCACAAACAGCAATTATCTTGCTCTGCGTCAGCGCGGCGGCCGGTTTGACCATTGGTTCGATGGCAATCAGTGGCGTATCCGGGAAATGTTCCCGCAAATCTTTAATAATGTTGGTCGAAACAGTGTTGCAGGCCACGACGATTATCTGGCAATCATTGGCAATCATTTCTTCAAAAATTGGGACCACGAAGCCCAGCAATTGCTCGGGCGTTTTGTTGCCGTACGGCAGATTGGCCATATCTTCGCGCAGGATAATCTCGTGCATCGGCAGTGCGGCGCGGATGGCGTTCGCCACACTCAGCCCGCCGACACCGGAGTCAAAGACGCCAATTTTCATTAAGCCTCAGTGGCGTTAGCGCCGTCCGGTGCGGCGTCGGCATGGGCGCGGGCTGCCCGGATCACATTCTCAAATAAGGCACAGATGGTCAGCGGCCCAACGCCGCCCTTGGTGGGGGTGATTATCAGATCATCGCGCTGGTAGACGTCTTCGGCCAGATCGCCGACAGTCTTGCCCTGCTCACCAGCCACGCCGGCGTCCACCACCACCGCACCCTGTTTGATCATGTCGGCGGTCACCAGGCCGGGTTTACCAGTGGCGGTGATGATCACGTCGCCGCTTAGAACAACTGCTTTGGTATCGACAGTTTTGCTATCGACAACTTCGACATTGACGCCGGAAGCCAGTAGCATCCGCTCCAGCGGTGCGCCAACCAGTTTGCCGCGGCCGACCAGCACCACTTTCTTGCCGCGCAGGTCGACGTTGTAGCCAGCCAGCAGCCACAGTATCGCCAACGGCGTAGCTGGGTCATAGATCGCCTGGGCACCGAGGGCATCGACGTCCTTGTCCGGCGCAACGCTATCGACAATCTCATCGGTCTGGGCCGGGTTCTGCAGCGGCAGCTGCACGATGATACCATGCACCGCTGGGTCGGCATTTAGGTCAGCGATCGTCTGCAGAGCTTCGGATTGTTCAATGCGGTGAACCTCGACGTCGATCAGGATATCAGCACCGTAGCGCGATTTGAGGCGCATATAGACATCGATCGCCGGGTGCTCGATGGTCACCACAATCGCCAGCTTGGGCTCCACGTGGTGCGCCTGACGCAGCGCCCGGACCTGTCCGGCCTGACGTTCTTTAATATAATCCGCGAGATCGCGGCCGCTCAATAGTTTCATTGGCTCTATTGTAACACCGGTAGGGCCGGCTTACCACCTGCCGTTAGACAGTCGGAGCAACTGGCGTGACAGTTTGACCATTGCTACTCCCGCTCACGCCTGAGGCGTCGTATACTGCCGAGCCAAAACCCAATATGTTGTAGCCGACAAATCCAAATAACCAGAGTCCTACGACACCGAAGACTGGGGTTTTGCCAAACTTCGCAGCCACATCGAGCGAGATCATAATCGTCATAACGACGCTAGCAATCCAGCCGACAAATGGGATAGCGGCAACAAGGGCAGCAATCAGACCAAAGCTACCCGGGCGGCCAGCAATCTCAGCTAATACCCAGTAGTTGTAAAAAGGTACGATAGCAGCCCAACCTGGGCGTCCAGCTTTCGTAAAAGTCTTCCACATGCCAACTATCTGTATAATCCCAAAAACTGCCGCAATAGCGTATACGATAAACAAACCAGCAAAAGCAGCTGTATTCTGCGTATCATCTACATTATAAGTACTACTTGTCAGCCCGAGAATTTGTAAACTATGCAACATAGTCTCTCCTTTTTATTAAAAGCCTTAATGAGTTCATACTAGCATATTTTAAGAAAACAAGCTGTCAAGCTGGCAATAATAATGGTTGCCAAAACAGAGGTAGACTGTTAAAATAGGTCAGTTGCAACCGCGACATAAGGGCCAGTAGCTCAGCTGGTTAGAGCACCTGCCTCTTAAGCAGGGTGTCCGGGGTTCAAGTCCCCGCTGGCCCTCCATATTAAAAGCTCCAGTCGCAAGATTGGAGCTTTTAATATGGCATGATGAGTGTGAGCTTGAACCCCGGACGCAGATTTTGCTTCAGCAAAAGATGCTTTGTCCGGGGTTCGTCGTCAAGCTCGACCGCAGGAATTAATTCCGAGGACGAGCGCAGACGTGCGATTAGTCCCCGCTGGCCCTCCAAGCATACGCATTATGAAAGACTCCATCATAGGAGTCTTTTTGATATACTCAACTCAATGAAAGAAGTGAAAAAAGGACAAAGCATCCTACTACCGAGCCACATAGTTCCGACAAAACCTATCTTATTAGGCAGAATGAAAATCGAAAAAGGAATGCGTGTTAATCACAGCTATGCAGGTGGTGGCAGTCATACTAACTCCCTGCTTGTTAGCGAATACGCCGACAACAATCAGTTGAATGACTGGATTAAGTTCCATAGCTTTGTTACCTCAAGTAGAGTGCCGTTAAATTTCTACCGCTATGAAGACCACCCAGATAAGCTAGAAGTATTGGAATTTCAGTCACAATATCCTAAAGATTTTGACGTATTTACCGATAGCATTTACTATCGAGAGCCCGAGCTGGCTAAGAAGATTACGGACAAATCTTACATATCGTTGTATGAGACCTATGAAGCACTCGTTGAAGGTGACAAGGATTTGATTTCTAGCTTTCTGATAAACCTTGACGATAGAAGCGGTAGAGCCGATAGACAGTTGTTTGATCAATCATACTGGCAGATAGTGAACATGTTCTCCATTCTAGAAAAAGTTGTAGGCCAGCCAAAATTCTGCACAAAACACCTTTCATGTGATGCGTGCGGTCAGACTGGTTTACAACATCACCGTATTCCAGCTAAAAAATGGCTTGAGCAACAGCTGTCAGAAAGGATGGCTGACTCAGGATGGCTTAATACATATCTTGAACTGATAGTTGTTGCAAGGGAAAGAATCAGGAAACGACCAGTACATCTTGCTCAATTACCGAAAACAAGTTATCCGTCTCACGAACCAAACGGACAAGTGGATTATACCCACAAAAAAACATTACAGGATTATGAAATCGATACCCATGCCCTTAGAGCACTAAGTGGCATGATTGAAAGTGTTACATGGCATATACTGATGGACTACTTATTCCATCATAATGTATTCGAGAGACCGACAGGTTACAGTGTTGGTTATATTACTGTAAACATTAAGAGTGATCAGTTGAAAAAGAAGTAACGAAAACTGGACTGTTGCGAACGATGGCAGTCCTGATAACTTCCACTATGGGCCGCCAAGATATGTCTAAGATGGGGCCCAGCTTGCTTCCAAGATCATCATCATAATTCGTAGCGTTAGAGTAGAATAGAAGCATGCATTTAACCCTGTTGTTTACCGCAAAATATTTGTACTTAGTGGTTGGAATTTTAGCACTTATCTACTGGGTGACGGTTCCTAAACAGGAAAAGATCCGCCTAGTGGTATTCGGTGCAATCGCTGCAGTGGTGACATTTGCCCTGGTTAAGATCGGAGCAGCGCTATACTACGATCCACGCCCGTTTGTGACTCATCATATAACGCCCCTGTACCCCCACGGAGCAGATAACGGCTTCCCCTCTGATCACACGGTGCTGACAGCCTTCATCGCCCTTACCATATTTAGCTCTTCCCGAAAAACAGGGCTAACTCTGCTGTGTATGGTAGTGTTAATCGGTCTATCGCGGGTCATAGGCCACATTCATTCGCCAATTGACATCATTGGGAGTCTTGCATTTGCGCTCGTTGGATTTGGAATTGCCAAGCTGGTAACTCCGCGATTGCTACAACAGCTGAAAGTCCATCGTGAGCACGTTTCGTCCAACTAGTTTTTTCGACAAAGTATTTGAGGGAGGTATCATCCTCAAAGGTATATCAGGAGCTTTAGAATTCCTGGGCGGTCTGTTGCTGTTTTTTGTCAGCCCGGCAGCCATGCACAGCTTTATAGCATTCCTCACGCAGCGCGAACTCGTTGAAGATCCACATGATAAAATCGCCAATTTACTACTGCACAGTACGCAGCACATCGGTTCCGGCAGCCGGACATTTCTCATTATCTACCTGTGGATACACGCCGTAATCAAATTAATAGCCGTTATTGGTATCCTTAAAAACCAATTCTGGGCTTACCCCTTCTCGCTCGTCACCTTGGGGCTTCTTATGTTGTATCAGGTCTACATAATAGTACTCGTGCATGCAACCATCGGCATAATACTTCTAACCGTTTTTGATGTTTTCATCCTGGGGCTAATCTGGCGAGAGTACGGAAAGGTAAAAACTACCTGACGTAGCAGGCGCAGACTATGTAACGCTTATGAGGCTTCTTTTTGAACGCCTAAAATGTCCTTTACCATGGCTGCGATATCGCTGGGGTCGTAGGTGCTCTTAACAATGTAGCGCAGCGCCCCGCCGCTGGCGGTATCTTCGGCGGTGTTCGCGTCAGCTAAGTTCGTGAGCATAATAACGGGAATGGTTTTGGTGGCGGGATCGGCTTTTAGTCTTTCGAGCATTTGCAGCCCATTCATAACCGGCATCATAACATCGAGGAGGATAATGTCCGGTTGAAAATCGGCCAGTTTGTCTAAGCCAAGCTGGCCATTTTCGGCCAGCTGAACTTCAAAACCCTCAAAGGTGAATACCTTAAGATACATTCGCGATATCAGCGGATCATCTTCAACGAGCAGAACTTTTATCATACACGCCCCCTCTTTTT
>DHXQ01000036.1:137346-137995 GCA_002413755.1 Candidatus Saccharibacteria bacterium UBA5152
GTCCCACGAGTTGTGTCACGCGTCAGCAGGCTACTGCTGGCCTGCTGGAATTTATGGAAGAGCAGCTGTTGAGACTCCGGGGTCATGCCGCGGCCGGTGTCCGTCACGAGGACCTTCACAAAGCCCTCATCAGCATGTGGCATAGCACTAACGGTAATGCCGCCCTCTTCGGTAAACTTGGCGGCATTACCAACCAAGTTATAGATCACCTGTTTGAGCCGATTTTCGTCCGCCCAGACGGGCTCTAAAGCGTCCAGGGTGAGGTTATCGATTTTGAGATAGAGCTTTTTCTCGTCCAGCACGGCTCGCATTTCATAGGCCACACTTTCAATGACCTTTTCGACCGAGATTGGTACATACGAATAACTCATTTTTCCCTGCTCGAGCCGGGACACATCGAGGAAATCATTCACAATTTCAATCAGGCGGATTGAGCTGGTGTGCATGTCCTCCACTATTTCTTTCAGATTCTGATCTTTGAGGAGGTCTTTGTAGTAGTTGAGGATCATACTGCTGTTGCCCTTAATGCTGGTAAGTGGTGTGCGAAGTTCGTGCGAGGCAATGGAGAAGAATTCATCCTTGGAACGCTCCTGGATCTTGGTCTCAGTAATGTCTTCCATGAGTACAACCGTGCCGAGTGTGCTGGTGG
>DHXQ01000036.1:138266-140552 GCA_002413755.1 Candidatus Saccharibacteria bacterium UBA5152
GCCAAGCTTTGCCTCAATATCCTCCAAGCTTAAGCTCTCCTGGGCGCTGTAGGGGTCTATCTTGCCGGCCGTAGTGTAGTGGAGAATGTTGTGCGCCTCGGGATTAATTATCACCTTGCTGGTCAGGTCAATCATCATAAACCCGATATTAAGACTGTTAATGGAAGCTTCAAGCTTGATATGCTCCTCACGTAGTTTGGTATTTGAGGTTCGCAAGTTGCTGGCCATGATATTGAAGGCTTTTCCAAGCTGACCAATCTCATTATTACTAGTAACATCGATCTCGGCCTCCGATTCGCCTAAGCCGAATCGGGTCACAACATCCCTGAGTTCAATAATGGGTTTCGTAATCCGGCGAGCATACCAGATGCTGACGACAGTAGAGCCGGCCACGCCAAGCAGGATAAGAATGGCCGAGATAACCACGCTTTTTACGACCGGAGCATTGGCCTCAGACACGGGTGTCTCGGTGACCACCGCCCAATCTGGCGTGCCCAGGGCGACATAGGCTGACACTACACTTGTTCCATTGAACCCTCGCGAGGTGTTGCTATCAGTATCCTTCACAGAGCTCGGTCTTTGCAAAAACTGTTTCACTTCGGTCAATTTTGAAAGGTTTTCGTTTTGCAACACTCTAGTGATATCACCCGCCGCAATCAGATCACCTTGTCCGTCAACGACGTATGCCAGGCCGTGGTCCCCATCTTTAATGTTGCCTACCAGATCCCACATGAACTTTAGATTCGTCTCAGCAACCAAGGTTCCTGAAAAGCCAGTGTACACACTATTGATAGGCACGGCGATGAGAACCTCCGGCTCACTTGAGCCTTTGTATATATAGACATCACTGATGAAATCTTTTCCCTGCTTTACCGTTTGGAAGAGCTGCTTTGCATCGACCTGCGAAGTAATGCTGCTGGCGTACAAATCAGGTTGTTGTGATGCTTGGCCAACGACCTTTTGTTGTGAATCTAACAGAGCTACTTGGTTGAAAGCCGGCTCTAAGCTGAGTAATCTTTGTAGCGTTGAGGTGGGATCATTTTGGGGGATCCCCGCCAAGTAGTTAAAGCGTACTGCCGAATGCAACGCTCCCACCTTATCCTGCACAAAGGTCTTGACGCTACTGGCAGCGCCTTGGGCAACTAAGGACTGCTGGGAATTGACGGTTTGGCGCTGGCTCCGATAGGTAAAATACATGCCCAAACTACTCACCACGAGCAACGTAAGCGCACTAACGCCAAGAGTGTTAATTGCCAGCGTCCGTGCCAGACTCCGGTGTGATGCACGGTGATTTCTATGAAGCAGCTTATTGATCATGCTGAATAAATCGGTGAATCGTTATTTGACGATTACGGTAGCCGTACTTAATAGCCCCGGATCAGGAGTGATACCCAGCCGCTGGGCGACTTTCAAATTTACCTGCAGATAGCTGGTTGGAGTGAGGACGGAAAGCTTTCCAACCGACGAACCTTTGAATATTTTGGCGGCAAGGGTTGCTCCCAAGCTGCCGACCTCGCTACCCGAAGGTGCCACCGACACAATGGGTCCGCTGCTATCAGTGCTGATTGAGCCGCCAAGAATTGGTAGCTTGTGCTGGTCGGCGAACGTGAAGAGTGCGCCGTTGAGGGCGGGCGTCACCGTAAATGGCTCGGCAGCTCCCACAATCGCGTCAAACCCTGGGTTGGTAGCGGACAGGCCAGCCACGTAGGCGGCGACATCTGCAGGGGCTAATGGCACGACGGTAAGCGTCTGGCCGAGCGTCTTCGCGCTCGCCTGCATGGCAGTCAATTGGGCTGGCACATTGGGGTAGTCCTTGAGGTATGGAACCAGTACACGGGTAGCCGCCGGAGCCAGCTGATGGAGTATCTCCAGACGCTTGACCGAATTCTCCGGGCCCGGAAAGCGCACGCCCGTCAGGTTATGGCCCGGGTGCTGGACGCTTTCAATCAGGCTGGTTCCCTCGATTGAGGAATTCAATGAAATAATTGGAATGTTACTGTCTTTGGTAGCTTGCTCCGCCTCGAGCGATGGCTCGGTGGGGAAAGCAACAATCAAATCGTCCTTGTCTTGGACGAATTTCTTAAAAATCGCCTGGTTGCCCGTTAACTCTTTAGGTTTCTGTACATCATACGTGATGTTCTTGCCCTCGACATACCCCAGAGCCGTCATCTTGTGCTTAAAGCCCGTAACGGTATCTCCAAAGAAAGCATCAAGTCCATCCAGGATGCCGACTTTGTACACTTTCGTCGAGACGGCTGATTGTTTCTTGCTTGAGGTATCGTCGCG
>DHXQ01000025.1:0-10717 GCA_002413755.1 Candidatus Saccharibacteria bacterium UBA5152
GGATTTGTAATGCTCGGATTATTATTTTATGGCGTGCTGAAGCTGGTGTTACTCATAACCGGACTTCAGACTAAATTACGTCCAATGCAGCGCCGGGCAATTGTTTTACTTGGCGTATTTCTGCCATTACTCCTTATTGTGCTGCAATCGTTGGGTCAGCTGACCATCAGAGACGTCTTGACCCTCGGAGGGTTGTTCGTGGTCGGGGTGTTCTATATCCTGCGTCTGGGTAAAACTTCTACGCCTCGCTAATAGTGGGCGCTAGCCAACGCCGAGACTGTGGGTCGTGAGAAATCCCACGGTTTAATCTCGCAGTCGATAGTTGTATAATAAACGCAGATGGACGAGCAAAGTAATACTGACCAGGGAACTCCTATGGCCCAGCAACCGCAGAGTGTGATGCAGCAGCCAACGCCTGGAGCCGTGCCGGTGCCGGCTACCGAGCCGCCCTTACCTCAGTTGGCTACTCCTCCGCAAGATTCAGCAGCTACCGCAGCGCCTGAGGATCAGGACTTTGACCAGATCGGCGCAGCTGCACCCGTGGATGCCGCAGACAGCGACATAATAGAGGTGGAGTGGGTAGAGAAGGCCAAGCGCATCGTCGCCGACACGCATGATGACCCATATCAACAGGTTCAGCAGCTCAACGTGCTCAAGGCCGAGTATATGCAAAAGCGTTATAACAAAGCAGTGAAACTGCCGGACGCCTGATTATGTTGAGATTTATAGCTATCCTGGTCATTGTTCTGGTCATCGCGGCAATTGTCGGCCCGATTATATTTTCGCGCTACCGCAAAAAATACCGCGCATCGAAATCTTACGAGCGGGCACTCAAAATGGTGCCGATGCTGATTCACTTGCCGCCACCCAGCGAAGATACTGAGGGAACTGGCCGAGATGTACGTGATGTAACAGATGAGAATATCTCGAAGGCAACTATTATTTACAACATTATTGCCAGCACGGTTCAGAAGGGTTTTAAGTCTCGTTTCTACGGACAACGACACTTTGCCTTCGAAGTTATCGGCAGCAAAGGCTTTGTATACTTTTATGCAGCCGTACCGGTGACACTGATCGATGTTGTTAAGCAAGCGGTCATCAGCGCCTACCCAACCGCCCGCCTCGAAGAAACCGCCGAACACAATATTTTTAATCCAGTCGGTAAGATGTCTGGCACGGTCGGCGGCGAGCTAAACCTGAAGACTGATTTTGCCTACCCGATCGCCACCTTCCAGGACCTCAAGCGTGATGCTATGCAGTCACTCCTGAATGCCTTATCAACACTCGAGAAGGAAGACGGAGCCGGTATCCAGATCCTGATGCGCCCAGCTGACCCAGCCTGGCGCAAAGAAGCGTCCGGACTAGCCAGCGCCAAACGCAAAGGCAAGGACAACAAGAGTGGTGTCGACGCCGTCGTACCACTTATGCGCCAGCTGGTCATGGCCTTCATCAAACCGCCAGAAGAAAAGGGCGGTGAAAAGGATAAGCCAAAGGAATTGTCGGCGCTCGAAACATCGGTGCTCGATTCAATTGACGAAAAAACCCGCCACCCAGGCTACGAAGTACTTATCCGAGTTGTCGCCTCTTCAAATGTCTCTGGCCGCGCTCAGGCAATACTTAATAATATGGTAGCAACCTTCGCGCTCTTCGATGCACCCGGCAAGAACGGCTTTAAATATTCCGAGACTAAGGATATTGAGAAATTCGTCACCAGTTATATAATGCGGTTCTTCCCGCACATGAAAAAGAAGAACATTCTGAACGCCGTCGAGCTGGCCTCGGTGTTCCACTTTCCTGATCAGAGCAACATTCCGACCTCACAGCTGACCCGCCAGGCCAGCAAACAGGTTGATGCGCCACGCAATATGCCCGAGGACGGCCTACTGATGGGCTACAACATCTTCCGAGGTGCCAAGAAGCCGATTCGGCTGGCCCTCGGCGACCGCCAGCGCCATATGTATGCTGTCGGACAGACTGGTACCGGTAAGTCGACCTTCCTCGAGAACTTAGCCCTGCAGGACATGATTAATGGTGATGGCTTTGCCTTTATCGATCCGCACGGTGACACCGCCGAAAAGCTGCTGAGTATGGTGCCCAAGGAACGCACCGAAGATGTCATATACTTCTCTCCCGCTGATATGGATTATCCGATGGGACTCAACCTGTTTGAGTTCAATAATAACGACCAGAAGGACTTCCTGATCCAGGAAACCCTGAACATGCTCCAAAAGCTCTACGACCCGACACACGCTGGTATTATGGGACCGCGCTATGAACACATTTTCCGTAATGCCGCCTTGGCAGTAATGGCCGACCCGGCCGGGGGTACGTTTGTCGAAATTCCGAAGCTCTTCCGTGACCCTGGCTTCCTGAAGCAAAAACTGGCCCACGTCAAAGATCAGACGGTGCTCGATTTCTGGCTCAAGGAGTATCCGGCCTCGCAGCGCTCCAACGACGCTGGAGAGGTTACTGCCTGGTTCGTCAGTAAGTTCGGCGCCTTCCTGAGCAACGAAATGATGCGCAATATCATCGGTCAGACCAAGAGTGCCTTCGACCTGCGCGACATCATGGACAATAAGAAGATCCTGATCGTCAACCTCAGTAAGGGCCGCACTGGCGATCTGAACTCCAAGCTGTTGGGTATGATCTTCGTTATGAAGTTCCAGGCGGCGGCTATGAGCCGGGCCAATGTCAGCGAGAGCGAACGCCAGGACTTCTGTCTGTATGTCGATGAGTTCCAGAATTTCTCGACTGATTCCTTCGCCACCATCATGTCCGAAGCCCGTAAATTCCACCTGAACCTGATCGTTGCCAACCAGTTTACGACCCAGCTGACACCGGAGATCCGTGATGCCGTCTTCGGTAACATGGGTACGGTCGTGTCGTTCCGGGTTGGACAGCAGGATGTTGAATCGCTGACGAAGTACTTTCAGCCGGCCTTTGACGACAGCGACCTGCTGCGGGTACCTAGTTATAACGCCATTGTCCGCACCCTGGTCGGTGGCGTCCCGACCAATCCGTTCAGTATGTCGACCTTGCCACCACTTGGTAACCCCAACCCCAAGCTGGCCGGCGCTCTCAAGCAGCTCTCGGCAGCCAAATATGGCCACCCTAAGGCAGAGGTCGAGAAAGACATCTTCGCTCGTATGGCAGTCAAGGCCGAGCAGCCTCGCGCCCCAGGCTTTGGCGGCCCCGGCGCACCCGGAGTTCCACCTATGCCAGCTGGCGGTATGCCTGGTGGTGCCAGTGGCTTAAACCCAGCCGCTGGTTACCCGGCAGCGCCACCGCAACCGAGCCAGCCGGCTCAGACCGGCTGGGGCAGTGCCGGTATTGTGGCTCCTCAGCCACAATACCCACCGCAGTCCCTAGCGACAGCACCGGCCTACTCTCCAGCAGCATCGATGCCGCCACAACGCCCACCACAAACTTCATTCCTGGATGATTGGCTGGCAACACGAAGTGTTGCGCCACTAGCTTCCAGCGGCCCGAGCAGCGGTCCTGCGCCAGCTAACCCTCTCGCCAGCCTGCCCCCTCAGCTGTCAGCGCCTGCGCCTGCAGTAGCACCAACGCCAAATACGGCATCCACCCTGCAAACGGCCCCGCTGCCACCACCCCCGTCACATAAAGATAAGGTCATTAAGCCGCTAGAACACAAACAGCACAAGCTAGAAGACCTGCTGGACGCCGAAGCCGCTTCGGATCTCAAAATCGTCCCCCGTGAAGCTGAAAAGCCAACGCACTTCGCGCAATATGTCACAGAAGAAGATTCGTCGCTGCCGGGCCTGACTACCAATCGGCACGATAAGACTCAGAAACAAGGTGATGCCGAACAAGTTGAGGCAGCAATTGCGGCGGCTGAAGCCAGTACTCCCGTCGATGAAGAAAAGGTGGATCCTGACACGATCGCGATTGATAATAACGGCACACTCGTCAACAAAGAACTGGAAAAATCCTAACAGAGGTAAGCTTGTCGATTCGTGTCTGTTAGGCTATAATAAAGGCTATAGCAGTGGGAGCACATCGTGAGCTTTGCTTTCACAAAGACAGCTAAATACTGATTAATTCTAGAGGGTACTATTCTCGTGGCAAAAACAACCGATGATAAGAAGTATGGGGCAGAACAAATTCAGGTATTGGAGGGCTTAGAGCCGGTCCGTAAACGGCCGGGTATGTACATCGGTGGTACTGGTGCCGAGGGTCTACACCACTTAATCTGGGAAATTGTTGATAATGGCATAGACGAAGCCCTGGCAGGCTACGCCGATACTGTTACCGTCAAGTTGCTGGCCGACGGTGGCGTCCAGGTCTTTGACAACGGTCGTGGTATTCCAACCGACATCCACTCCAAGACTGGCAAGAGCACCGTCGAGACGGTACTGACCGTGCTACACGCCGGTGGTAAGTTCGGCGAGGGTGGTTACAAGGTCTCCGGTGGTCTGCACGGCGTCGGTTCCAGCGTCGTCAACGCGCTGTCGGAGCGCTTGCACGTCAAGGTCTACCGCGATGGCAAGGTGTTCGAACAGGATTACGCCAAGGGTGCGCCTTTGGCCGACCTCAAGGTGACCGGCAAGTCTACCTCGACTGGCACGGAGATTACCTTTTGGCCGGACTTTACCATCATGGAGAAGAACGACTGGAACTACCAGATTATCCTCGACCGCCTGCGCCACGCCGCATATCTCACAAAAGGTATCAAAACTTCACTTGAAGTCGAAGCTACCGGCGTAATTTACGGATTTTATTTCGAAGGTGGTATTCAGTCATACGTGAAGCACCTCAATATCGGCAAGGAGGTCGTCGATGACGATATCTTCTATATCGATAAGACGGTCAACGACACCCAAGTCGAGATTGCTATGCAGTACACCGATGCCTACACCGAGCAGATTATTCCGTTTGCCAACAACGTGCCCAACCCGGAGGGCGGCTCGCACCTGACCGGTTTCCGGTCGGCCCTAACCCGTGTTATAAACGACTATGCGCACAAGCAGGGGCTTTTGAAAGAGAAAGAGGAGAACTTATCAGGTGAGGACTGCCGCGAAGGTCTGACGGCCGTTATATTGGTCAAATTGCCCGACCCGCAGTTCGAGGGCCAGACCAAGGGCAAGCTGGGCAACCCGGAGATCCGCGGTTACGTCGAGCAGGTTCTGTCCGAATACATGAACTACTACATGGAAGAGCACCCACAGATCGCCCGCAAGATCGTCGGCAAGGCGCTGCTTAGCGCCCGCGCCCGCAAGGCCGCCCGCGCCGCCCGCGAGAACATCATCCGCAAGGGTGTCCTCGAGGGTGCATCTATGCCGGGCAAGTTATCTGACTGCTCATCCAAGGATCCGGCTGCATCTGAACTATACCTCGTCGAGGGCGACTCCGCCGGTGGCTCGGCCAAATCCGGCCGCGACAGCAAAACTCAGGCCATCCTGCCACTCCGTGGCAAGGTGCTCAACGTCGAGCGGGCCCGCCTGGACAAGATGCTGGCTAACAACGAAATCTTGAACATCACCAAGGCGCTCGGTGTCGGCATCGAAGATTCCTTCGACATCTCCGGCCTACGTTATCACCGCATTATCATCATGACCGATGCCGATGTCGACGGTTCGCACATCAGCACGCTGCTGCTGACCTTCTTCTTCCGTTACATGAAGCCGGTCATCGACGGCGGCCACATGTACCTGGCCAAGCCACCACTGTTTGAGCTTGTTCGTCCGGGCCGCAAGAACCCGGTCTTTATTTACGACGAATCCGAACTGGACATCGTCCTCGACGCCGAGATCGCCCGCCGCAAGAAGGAAGGACTCAAAATCATCGGCGGCAACGAAGATGGCAGCGAGAACAACTCCGAGCGCTACAAGCAAGCCGGCTTCATCGAGCAGAAGCGCTACAAGGGGTTGGGCGAAATGGATGCTGAGCAGCTGTTCGAGACGACCATGAACCCCGAGAAGCGGGTGCTGGTGCAGGTGAAGGTAGAGGACGCCGAGAAGGCTGACGCTATTTTCAACAAATTGATGGGGACTGAAGTCGAGCTGCGAAAAAACTTCATTACCGCCCGCGCGAAATTTGTTAAAGACCTGGATATTTAAGGAGTTATACGATGGCAGATGATGTAAATGACACAACACCTATTACCCCGAATCCGGACGAGAATATCGACGCACCTGACGTTGTGCACCAGCCGGCTGCTTCCGCCGTTGAGATAATCACCGACATCGATCACTCGCGCCAAGTCGAAGGCCGCACCGTTGAAGACGTCATGGAAGATAGCTATTTGCGCTACTCCATGTCGGTTATTATCGAGCGAGCCTTACCTGACGTACGGGACGGCATGAAACCAGTGCATCGTCGGATTCTGTACAGCATGAACAACGAAGGTTTGCGCAGCACCGCCCGCCACCGCAAGAGCGCCAACGTCGTCGGTAGTGTGATGGGTAAATACCACCCGCACGGTGACGCCAGTATCTACGATGCCATGGTGCGGATGGCCCAGCCGTGGAGCATGCGCTATATGCTGATAAATGGCCAGGGTAACTTCGGTAGTATGGACGGCGATCCGCCAGCTGCCATGCGCTACACCGAAGCCAAGATGGCCCGGCTGGCTGACGAACTTCTGGCCGACATCGACAAGGAAACCGTCGACTTCCGCGACAACTACGACGGTACAACCCAAGAGCCATCCGTCTTGCCAGCCAAGATCCCCAGCCTGCTACTCAACGGCCAGTTGGGTATTGCCGTCGGTATGGCCACCAACATTCCGCCGCACAACCTGACCGAGCTGATCGATGCCACCGTGCACCAGATCGACAACCCGGAGGCTACTCTCGACGACCTCTTAGTGTTCGTCAAAGGACCAGACTTCCCAACCGGTGGTGTGATCTACGGCAAGGATAGCCTGCGGCAGGCCTATGCTACTGGCCGTGGCGGCATCGTCACCCGTGGTGTGGCCGAGATCGTCGAAAGCTCCAAGACTAACCGCGGCCGCCACCAGATCATCATCACTGAGATCCCTTACGCCCTGAACAAAGAGTCACTGGTGATCAAGATCGCTGACCTGGTCCGCGACAAGAAGGTGACTGGTATTGCTGATATCCGTGACGAATCTGCCCGTGGCAACGTTCGGATCGTCATCGATCTCAAGAAGGATGCCTTCCCGAAGAAACTCTTAAACCAATTGTATAAATTAACGCCTCTCCAGACCGCCTTCCACTTCAACATGATGGCGCTGGTCGACGGTATCCAACCGCGCGTGCTCGGCCTGCAGGACATCATCCAGGAACACATCAAGCACCGCCGGATCGTTGTTCGCCGCCGTACCGAATACGAGCTGCGCAAAGCCAAGGACGAAGCCCACATCCTGGAGGGTCTGAAGGTCGCCCTCGATCATATCGATGAGGTTATTAAAGTTATACGCGCCAGCGCGTCAACCGATGTTGCCCGCACCAACCTGATCGAAACCTTCGGCCTGTCATTGATCCAGACCAATGCCATCCTGGCGATGCAGCTGCGCGTCCTGACTGGCTTGGAACGGCAAAAGATCGAGGATCGCTTGGCGGAACTTATGAAGCTGATTGCCAAACTGGAAGCCGTCTTGGCTGACGAAAAGAAGATCCTGAAGATCATCAAAGACGAGATGTTGGAGCTCAAAGAGCGTTATGGCGATGAGCGGCGGACACTGGTTGTCGATAACGAACTTGACCGTATGAACGACGAAGATCTGATCGCTGAAGAGCAGGTTGTTGTTACGCTTACATCAGCAAATTACATCAAGCGTAGCCAGATTGCAGAGTATAAGAAACAGGGGCGTGGCGGCAAGGGTCGCCGCGGTATGACCACTCGCGAAGAAGATGTTATTGAGCATGTTGTAAATGCTTCAACACATGATTTTCTCCTGTTCTTCACCAATAAGGGCCGGGTATTCCGCCTCAAGACCTATGAAGTCCCGGCGGTCGGCATGAACGCCAAGGGCGTGGCGTTGGTTAATTTACTACAGTTGCAACCTGAAGAGACCGTCAGCTCTGTTATTAACGTCAGTAAGGGTCAGGATTTTGCTAACTTGATCATGTGCACCGTGCGTGGAGTCGTCAAGAAGACACCATTTGAGCAGTACAAGAACGTCCGCACCAGTGGCCTGATCGCCATTAACCTCGATGATGGTGACGAGCTGAAATGGATCCGCCCAACCAGTGGCAACAACGAAGTTGTAATTAGCACATCAGAAGGCCAGGCAATTCGCTTCAACGAGAAGGACGCCCGCCCAATGGGCCGGGTCAGCCGCGGTGTCCGCGGTATCCGTTTGCGCTCTAATGACCACGTCATCGGTATGGACATTGTCGAAGAGAACTCCAGTATCTTCGTGATCAGTAAATACGGCTACGGCAAGCGCACTAAAGTGGCTCAGTTCACTCCGCACGCCAGAGGTGGCGTTGGTATTCGTTCGGCTGTTGTAAATAAGAAGACTGGTGATCTGGTCGGTGTTAAAACCCTCGGTGAAGATGACACCCAAGAGGTGATCATTATCTCCGGACAGGGTCAGACGATTCGCCTCGGCCTTAAGGATATCCCAGCTCTCGGTCGCGCCACCCAAGGTGTGCGCATCATGCGTCTCAACGACAACGACGAAGTTGTCTCACTTGCCCTGGTTGAAAAGGTCGAAGACCTCGAAGACACCGAAGATTCCCAAGACGACGTTGTGCTTGAGACAACTGCTACCCCGGCAGAGTAGGGAACTAACTACAAGCTGTTCCAGAGGTGGCGTATCTTGCAGATCCATTGATATTATGATAAAATAGTATCAACAGTAGTGTAGTACGAGGCTTGATCCATGTCACAGCGAAAAACTCAGAACCCTGTCCCGCTGAAGATTGTCGTAATCGGTGGTGGTACCGGTAATTCGACGGTCTTATCCGGGCTGAAACCGTGGGTCGGTGACGGCTTGACGGCCATTGTGAGCGCTTTTGACGATGGTGGCGGCACTGGTAAGCTGCGGGATGAATACGAGGGGCTTTTAGCCGTTGGCGACCTCAATCAGTGTCTGGTGGCTCTCAGCAATTCTCCCAAGGAAGAGCTGGAACTCCTCAGACACCGCTTCCACGAGGGGGTGAAGAACGGGGTACTTGGCCTGCATGGCCAAACGCTCGGCAATCTTATCCTGGCCGCGGCCAGCCAAAATAACGGGGGTAACTTCGGCGAGGCCTTGCGGCTGGTTGGGCGGATGTTCAATATCACCGGCAAGGTGTTGGCATCATCGCACGACAACCGCCGGCTACAGATTACACTGCCCGACGGGCGGGTTATTAAGGGCGAACATGAAGCGGAAATCACCGAACTGCCGAGCTTCAAAGGTGCGCACATGGGCTTCAACAAGGAGCCGACAAGGATCAGCGAGGAGGCTAAACAGGCAATCGAGGAGGCTGATATGGTGGTGCTGGCCCCTGGCGACCTCTATACCTCGCTGGCTCCCAATCTGGTGGTGCAGGGAATGACAGAAGCGCTGGAATCGGCCAACGCCGTAGTATTGGTTTGTAACCTTATGAACCGTAGCCGCCACACAGTTGGCTTTAGCGCGCTTGATTACGCTAAAGAGTACGAGCGCATAATCGGCGCGCCGGTCATTGACCGTGTGCTGTACAACACGCAGGCGCCCGATGCTGCCTCTCTGAAGGCACAGGCCAAACTGGGGAGCCATCCTGTCCTGGCAGATGCCGAAGCCCTGCAGGCGGCCGGCTACACTCCTGTCGGCAAAGACCTGATGTCACGCAAAGCGCCGATTGTTAGCCAGGATGATGCGCTGGCGGCAACTCGCTCGACGATTCGCCATGATCCCGATCAGGTGGCTTTGGCCCTGATGGGCATATATATTTCAACAATGGCTTTGCCCGGAAAGCTTCACGGGTCAAGTAGTGAGTACCGCTAACGATGTTCTGTGGGTGATTGACCTCGACAGAACGCTGATGGACGGCGATTTGCCTGATGCGCTGTTTACTGAGGTCTGTGCGCCCGATCCTGCCGACCGACAGATACTTGCGAAAGCAAAAACCGATCTGGAGGCACGTGGCGGTTCATTCGACGTCATGGAATATCTGAAATCGACTGGCACCTCCGACAAAGAACTCGACGATCTTTCCGAGAAATTTATTACTAAAGCCGCCGAACGCGACCTATTGTACCCAGATGCGCGGCCACTGCTAGCGGCGGCAGACGCAGCCGGCATCCAGACGCTGATTCTGACGTATGGCAGTGTCAGCTGGCAGCTCACCAAACTTCGGGCCGCCGGTCTGACTGACCGGCCATTCTTAATCACTGACGACAAGCAGAAGGGTCGACTCGTCGCTAGTTGGCGTGGTGCGGCCGGCTATGAAATCACCCTGGAAGATGGTCAGAGGCTGACCGCCGGCAGCATCCGATTAATTGACGACAAAGCCTCGAGTTTTTACGGCCTACCCCTGGACTCCTCGGGGTATCTGATACGGCGTACGACCGTACCGGTGCTGGAGTCCCAAAAAGGCGATATCCCCCAGAATGTCAGCATCCGGCATGATTTGAGCAGTCTGCTGGTCGACTTGGGGTAGCGGATCCGTACAAACGTACGCGGGCTGCTTAAAAAATTGATGTAGCTAACACTACAGTCTTGGCTACTTATATCTTGACATCGGGGGGTACGACGGGGTAAGATACATGTTAAGAACATTTGAGGCCTTATTGAAGTGTCTTTAAATTGTTCAAA
>DHXQ01000025.1:10977-11443 GCA_002413755.1 Candidatus Saccharibacteria bacterium UBA5152
GATTAAATTCTTTTTTGGAGAGTTTGATCCTGGCTCAGGATGAACGCTGGCGGCGTGCCTAATACATGCAAGTCGAGCGGTAACAGGCTCTCACAGTTTGCTCAAGTTCTACGGTCTTCGGACGGTAGATGATGAATGTTCAGCGGAGGCTAGGCTAGCTAAAGTTGTGCAGGAGTTATATTGAGCGAAGTGCGAGAGTGCTGACGAGCGGCGGACGGCTGAGTAANNGAAGTGTCTTTAAATTGTTCAAAAGATCATTAACAATCTGGTAAGAATTTAAATAAATGCCGAGAGGCAAATATTTGAAGATTGAATAGTGCAAATCAACGTCAATTGATTTTTTGAATTTAGGAACACAGATGATTTATCAAATGTGTTCCGCTTGTAAGTAAGTCAGTAGTTCGAAGTCACTCCGGTGACGACGAATGTTCGACTGAAGTTAAGATTAAATTCTTTTTTGGAGAGT
>DHXQ01000012.1:0-1320 GCA_002413755.1 Candidatus Saccharibacteria bacterium UBA5152
TCGCACAACGACAATTCTCTGAACGACCCCTGGCCTTTCATGGAGACTAACATCATCGGCACCTACCAGATATTGCAGGCTGTCCGCAAACACAACAAGCGCCTGCACCACATCAGTACCGACGAAGTATTCGGCGACCTGGAACTTGACGACCCCAACCGCTTTACAGAGACCACTCCCTACAATCCATCGAGTCCCTACTCTGCCAGCAAAGCCAGCTCCGACCACCTAGTACGAGCCTGGATTCGCTCGTTTGGAGTCCAAGCCACCATCAGTAACTGCGCCAACAACTATGGCCCTTATCAGCACGTTGAGAAGTTCATCCCCCGTCAAATTACTGAGATTCTGGAAGGTCGCCGTCCCAAGCTCTACGGTGCCGGCGAAAACGTCCGCGACTGGATCCATGTCGATGATCACAACTCGGCCGTTCATTTGATACTTGAAAAGGGCACCATCGGCGACACCTATATCATTGGCGCCGACAACGATCACACCAACAATAAAATGGTTATCCAAATGATCTTAGAAGCCATGGGTCAACCGCGTGACGGCTACGACCAAGTCAACGACCGCCCCGGCCACGATATGCGTTACGCCATGGATTCCAGCAAACTGCGCCGCGAGCTCGGCTGGCAACCCAAATTCACCGACAACGAAGGTATGACCCGCGGACTGCAAGATACCATTGCCTGGTACAAAGCCCGCGAGGAGTGGTGGAAGCCACAAAAGGCAGCCACCGAAGCCAAGTACAAGCAACAGGGGCAGTAATATGGCGGACGACACCCAACCCATCAAGACCGTCTCATCAAAAATTGTTTATCAGAACAATTGGATGACAATTCATGAAGACGAGACGATTCTGCCCAGTGGCAAGCCCGGCATATACGGTTATCTCGAATCCAATGACTCGGCAATGACCGCGGTACTGGATGACCAGAATCGTGTTTGTTTCGTACGAGCCTTTCGCTACCCAAGCAAATCATGGGGTTGGGAGCTGCCCGGCGGTGGCGGCGAAGGCGAGGAGCCGACAATTGCCGCCCAACGCGAGCTCGAAGAAGAAACCGGCATCATCGCCGAACATTGCGAGAAGATCGGCGAGGCCCTCGTCTGTAACGGACTGATGACGGAACGCACGGGCATTTGTGTGGCCTATGGGTTATCATTCGAAGGGAAAAAGGACGTTGGTGATGAAGTACTGTCCGATATGAAATTTTTCAGCCTGGCAGAAATCGATGATTTGGTTGAGGCGGGCGAGATCAATGATGGCCAGACGATCACTGCCCTCTATTACTTAAACCGCTGGCTGGCTAAGAAAGGTAT
>DHXQ01000012.1:1523-8713 GCA_002413755.1 Candidatus Saccharibacteria bacterium UBA5152
CTTTTACGAGATCGATCTACCCGTATTTGGCGACAACCGCGGCTGGTTCAAGGAAAACTATCAGGCCGCTAAGATGGAAGCTCTTGGACTACCCCATTTCGAGGTCATTCAAAACAACTTCTCCTACAACGAAGAACATGGCGTAACTCGTGGCCTGCACGCCGAACCGTGGGAAAAGTTCATTTCCGTTGCCAATGGTAGTGTCTTTGGCGCCTGGGTAGACCTGCGCGCCGGCCCAAGCTTTGGCCAGACCCTGACGATCGAAATCAATCCTGGCAAGGCTGTCTTCGTACCGCGCGGGGTAGCCAATGGCTACCAAACCCTAGAACCCGGCGTTACCTACACTTACTTGGTAAACGCCCACTGGTCAGCTGACGCCAAGTATACTTTCGTGAATCTGTTCGACCCAGCACTGGGCATCAGTTGGCCGATTAGCCAGGACCAGGCGATCATTTCCGACAAAGACAAGAATCATCCGTTACTCAAAGATATCACACCGCTGGAGGTTTAATCATGGACGAATCAAGCATACTTATTGTCGGCGCGAAGGGTCAGCTGGGGCTGGCGCTCCAAGAGATATATCCGGGCGCTAAAAGTGCCTCTATTGATGATCTAGACATTACTGATGCCGACTCGGTCAAAAATTTTGACTGGGATGACATCGAAGTACTTATAAATGCCGCTGCCTACACAAATGTTCCGGAAGCCGAGAGTCAGGAGGGCCGAACCGCGGCCTGGAATGTGAATGCCGTAGCCGTCGGTAATTTAGCCAAAGTAGCACAGCTGCACGACATGACGTTAGTGCATATATCGACAGCCTACGTATTTAACGGCGAGCTAGACATGCATACAGAGTATGAGCCGTTTAGCCCGCTTTCCAGTTACGGCTCATCGAAAGCAGCCGGCGATATCGCAGCCAACTTCGCTGAAAAGCATTACATCATCCGGACGTCTGCGGTAGTCGGTAAGGGCAAAAACTTCGTGCGCTCATTGCTTGGGGCGGGCAAAAAAGGTATCTCGCCAAAGGTCGTTGCCGACGAAACAGACCGACCAACATTCACTTCAGAACTTACCCGAGCTATCGATTTTCTTTTGAAGCAACAACATCCGTATGGCGTCTACAACGTCACGAACGGCGGCGATGTCGTGAGCTGGGCGGATTTTGCTCGGGCCATTTATGCAGCAGCTGGTTTTGATACTCTGACCGTCACCGACTCGACTGCTGCTGAGTATTTTGCAGGCCAGGCAATAGCTGACAAACGCCCGGTTCATGGCGCGCTCGATTTATCAAAAATGGAGAAATTGGGCTTCAAATTTACGGATTGGCGCGAGGAACTAAAGTTGTACGTCGAGGCCGAACTTAATACCGAAAAG
The DNA here is from genome assembly GCA_002413755.1 of Candidatus Saccharibacteria bacterium UBA5152. Lineage (GTDB taxonomy): Bacteria > Patescibacteriota > Saccharimonadia > Saccharimonadales > UBA4665 > UBA4665. Next base: position 2,898 of record DHXQ01000012.1, read on the forward strand.
GAGAAATAGCATGAAGGGAATTATCTTAGCGGGTGGATCAGGCACGCGTTTATATCCAATAACCAAGGGCATCAGCAAGCAAATCATGCCGATCTACGACAAGCCGATGATTTACTATCCGCTGAGCACCCTGATGCAAACCGGCATACGCGAAATTCTCATAATCACCACGCCCGAGGATCAGGCGCAGTTTCAGCGCTTGCTGGGTGATGGCTCAGAGCTCGGTATCGATCTACAGTATGCCGCCCAGCCCTCCCCTGATGGCCTGGCTCAGGCTTTTATCATCGGCGAGGAATTCATCGGCGAGGACAGCGTCTGCCTGATTCTCGGGGATAACATTTATTACGGCGAGTCGTTTGGCGAGAGTCTCAAGAGCTGTATCGATCCTAAGGGTGGCATTATTTTTGCCTACCCAGTCTCCGATCCGGAGCGCTACGGCGTGGTCGAATTTGATGCGAACAATGTTGCTGTATCAATCGAAGAAAAGCCGACCAAGCCTAAATCCAGCTATGCCGTCCCTGGTCTCTATTTCTACGACAACGCCGTCATCGACATCGCCAAGAGTATCGCGCCAAGTGATCGCGGTGAGCTGGAAATCACTGCCGTCAACGAAGTCTATCTACAAAGTGGCCGGCTGAAAGTTCAGACGATGGATCGCGGCTCAGCCTGGCTTGATACGGGTACTTTCGAAAGCATGAATGACGCCAGCGAGTACGTCCGGGTCATCGAAAAACGCACCGGCATCAAGATCGGCTGTATCGAAGAAGTCGCCTATCAGCAGGGTTTCATAACTGCGGAGCAGCTGCAAACAATCGCTGAGCCCCTCGTCAAGTCCGGTTATGGAAAGTATCTGTTGCAGTTAGTAAAAAACTGATAGATACTGCTAAAATTGTTACAGAACTGGGAGACTCCGTGAATAAACTTATTTCATATATATTTCCGATCTATAACGAATCAGGAAATATTGAACTTCTGTACCAAACGATAACTGATCTGCTTAAACAAAACCAAAAGTATAACTATGAATTGATCTTCATTAATGACGGCAGTCGGGACGATTCGCTCGACAAACTGGTCGCTCTGCAGCATCATGACAAGCGGATAACCATCATCGATTTTGCCCGTAACTTCGGCCACCAGATCGCCGTCACTGCCGGGCTGGACCAGGCCGCCGGCGACGCCGTCATCATCATGGATAGCGATATGCAGGATCCGCCCAAGGTCAGCTTCGAGCTGATCAAAAAGTGGGAGGAGGGCTACGACGTGGTGTACGCCCAGCGCCGAACCCGCAAAGATACGGCCTTCAAAAAGCTCTCCGCCGACTTGTATTACCGAACACTGCAAAAGGTTGCCGACATCAACATTCCACGCAACACCGGGGACTTCCGACTAATTGACCGTAAGGTTGTGAACGAGCTCAAGCGTTTCAAAGAACACAACCGCTTCCTGCGCGGTATGGTCAGCTTTGTCGGCTTCAAACAAGTTGCCGTCCAGTTTGACCGCGACGAGCGCAATGCCGGCGAGACGGGCTACCCCCTCAAGAAAATGATCAAGTTCGCAGCTGATGGCATTTTCAGTTTCTCAACTGCACCGCTCAAACTGATATCAAACGTGGGGTATCTGATCGCCGGCATCAGTTTCCTCGGCATTCTGTATGCCATTGCCATCAAAGTCAGCGGCACGGTAGTTCCGGGATGGACCTTTATCGTTACCTCGGTACTCTTCATCGGCGGTATCCAGCTGATTATGCTCGGGGTACTCGGCAGCTACATTGGCAGGATTTACACCGAGGCTCAGGACCGGCCGCTCTACATGGTTAACACGATTTACACCTCGAAGAGCGACTAGCCCAGCATGCACCAGATTTTACAGAGTAAAAAACTGCGCTTCGGGGCGATTGGTGGCATCAATACCGCGCTCGATCTGGGCATTTTTACCCTGCTGGTGCACGTTGGCTTGCTGGCGCTGGTTTCAAACACTATCTCAACCTCGGTGGGTATGTTGTCTAGTTTCCTACTCAATCGCCGCTTTACCTTCAAGGCGCACGAGGGCGCTAAACAGTCGACCCAGATTATTAAGTTCTTGGTTATAACCCTGATCGGCCTGTGGATACTGCAGCCGCTGATCATCTATGGATTTGTGTTTGTGTCAGACCATTTGTTGCATATCGACTCTCGAACACTGCAGTACACGATTGGCAAATGCATCTCGATTGGCGCTTCCCTCATCTGGAATTATTGCTGGTACAACAACTACGTTTTCAAGGTGAAGCCGGCTGATGAATAGGTTTTGGGGTGGGCTGCGGCAGCTGGACTACACGGCGCTGATTCGGATCCTATTTTTCGTATTACTAAGTTATCTATTCGTATTCAGCGTCATCATGCCCCGCTACAGCCAGTTCAATAACACGATGCTTCTGGACAGCGGCATCGCTGGGTTGCTCCTCTGTGGTCTGGTCTGGGCTTTTCGCCAGCCACGAACCGAGCGCATTGCCAGCTTACTGGGCCGGCGGGTAGTGATTATTCCCCTGTTCGCTGGACTGATCATTATCCAGGCCGTTATTGCCTTCTCGCTGGCGATCAATCCGTTAAATTCGGGCTGGGATCCGCTGACCTTATACCAATCAGCTCTCAGCCTGATCGATCCCAGCCACTGGCCGTCGGTAGGGCTGGGCTACTTCCAGGCTTATCCCAACAACCTTGGCCTGCTGGGCTTAATCGCCGGCTGGCTCAGCCTGACGGGCCACCTGGGCTTCCACGACCAGGTTAGCGCCACGATAATTTTGAACCTGGCATTTATGAATACCACCCTGGTGATGCTCTATCTCTGTATCAAACGTTTATTAGGCAGCGGTGCCGCGATCTTCGGTCTGCTGCTGGGCTTCGTCTTCATAACCCTTTCGCTGTGGTCGCGGACGCTGTATAGCGATACCGTCGGTATGGTATTTCCAATCACCGTCTTCTACCTGCTGCTTCGTTTGCGGGCTGCCCGCGCCGGCTGGAGGCAGATTGCCCTGGCGACGGCAATCGGAGTTATTTCCGGGCTGGGATATAGCATCAAACCGACGACCATATTCGTCTCCCTGGCAGCCATAATCGTCTATGTACTGTCGCTGCTGCCTGCCATGCCGGCTTTAAAGCGTCCGCGCCTAAAGATGATGGCGATTATCGCTGCCTGCTTTCTGGTTGGTTTGGGCGCCACGGCCACGATAATCAAACAGGCCATGATTAGCCGGACGCACCTGACGGTCAATAGCATGCCGATCACTAACTTTATGCTGATGGGGCTGACAGATATCTGTACCCCGCAGGAGTGCCGCTACGGCGCCTGGAATATGCCCGACGCCCTCGAGCAAGGGACATTCACTGATATGCGTACCTATCGCAGCTACACGATTGGCGAAATAAAGCATCGCCTCAAAGCCTATGGCGCCGGCGGTTACCTGCAATTCGCCAGCCAGAAAGGCGCCTGGATCATTGGCGACGGTACGTTCTACGCCTACCATGAGGGCACCGACCGCCAGGCGCCGCTGGTGCACAACAGCCGGCTTAACCGCTACGTACAGTCGTGGATGCACATCGATGGCCGGCATTACGTACTCTTTGAAAACATCATCCAGGTCTTCTGGATTATGATGCTGCTAGCCATCCTGCTGCCCTTTGCACTCAAGCGCTACGGCCCGGCTAGGTTCGAGATTAACACGGTCTATATTTCGCTGCTGGGACTGCTGGCCTTTTTGCTGCTATTCGAAGCCCGTTCGAGATATTTATACCTCTACATACCGATCTTTATCATTGCCGCCAGCTACGGCTTTCGGGCTTTGGTAACGCGTCGAGAGTCAGCAGTAACTCGCCGGAGCGCCGCATCTCGAGTCGCAGGCTCGACCAAGACAGGCAGAGGCAAAGGCTGACTAATTGCCGGTGCAAGGTACTTCGTCAGGTAGTATAAAATTGCCAGCACAATCAAAGATAGGACTGGGTAGGAAATCTGGGGTTGGCCATTACCGCCGGTAAAGTACGAGTTGTACGTCGTGATACTGACAATTTGCATGCCGATCGCCATCCAGACAAACCGTGGAACTACAAAGGCGACAACGACGAGCATAATTTCAGCCGTGAACATGTAGCGCTCGTGGATCTGGGGCAGAAAGTACGGGATGGCCAGCAGACTGAGTGCCGCGATAACCACCATCGTTTCTTTGGTATAGCGCTTGCCCAAAAATGCCAGGCTTATCGTGGCCACTGCCACAGCCCCACCGAGCATGACCCCGCCAGTTTTCAGATACGGATACAGCTCGTTTGGCATAAACTGATAAAATGTCGCCGAATACCAGGCCAGAATTGCCCGGTAGGCTGTTGGGGTAGCCACCTGGCCAAGATAGACTCCGAAAACATTCCCGAACGACCGGCCGAAGAAAAGCGGAAATATAGTCAGCAGGACTGCAGTGATGATTGCAAAAGCCGGCACATACCACTTCCACTTTCTGTAAAAGCTGAAAAATATCAGGAACGGCAGGAAGAAAATTCCCTGCAATTTAAAAGCAAAGGCCACCCCCCAGAGTATCCATGCCAGATTGCTACGGTCCTTCAGACAGAAGTAAAAAGCCAGCATCACAAAACTGGTATACATTGCGTCGCATTGACCCCAGAGTCCACTGTTCATCCAGACTGTAGGTAGGTAGAGTATGGTTGCAAAGGCGACGTACTTGGCGTAACCAAGCGGTCTGAAGTGCCCGACAATCAACGCTACCGATGCGGCCAGTACAATATCGAAGCTCATCGATAAGAGCTTGACGGCCGCCAGTTCACCGACGGGCAGTAATGTCGATAGATACAAGAGTATAAGGTACGGTGTGTTGTAATTTGCAAAACCCTTACCAAAGGCCTTTATGCCGTTGTGCGATAGATTTTCGTACCAGGGTTTCAGGAAGTGCGTATAGTCAAATGTTTGGTCGGCAATCAGTTTGTATCGTAAGAATAACGCCATCAAACAGATGACAGCAAAACAGGCGGCAAGCCACAAATGCCGCCTGTCGGCGGTTTTAATTGGCTGTAGGAGCGCGTGGATCTTCATCGTGTTAACGTCTACTATAACAGCATGTCACGATATGTACTATCGCTTAAAACAATGCTGGTATATAATATATAAACATATGCCTTATACAAAACAAAAAGCTCACCAGATTAAAATGAAGACACCTGTTTTACTCCTTGTAACGGCCGCGGCCGTAGTGCTCGCGGGCGCTGCCGTGACTGTCTACCTGGTCAATAAACACAACCAAAAGCCGGCGGCAACAGCCAGCCAAAACACCAAGGGCGAACCGGCCGCTACGCCAGTACCCGCGCCCCGCGGCAACTCCAGTTCGACATCAGACAACAGCACCAGCGGCGCGAGCCAGCCAGGTGACAATAAGAGTAATTCAGATAGTGATTCGCAGGTGACACTGGCCAGTCCGACTGGCGACTTTGTCAGCGCCCACCACATCAAACTTGACTCCCAGATTAGTTCCGTATGCAACACGACGACCGCCGCCAGCTGCACCATCAAATTTGAGTCGAACGGCGTCACAAAATCACTCAAACTCCAAACTGCCGACCGCGGCGGATCAACCTATTGGGACTGGAAGGCCAAGGATATCGGCCTGACCCCAGGCACCTGGCAGATCAGTGCCGTTGCCACTCTCGGTAGTCAGATGAAAACCACCGCTGACGCCACCACCCTGGAGGTCAGCGAATGAAACGGGTACTCCAGTCGCTATTCCTGGCAGCCTTTGTGGCAGCTTCGTTCATAGCTCTGGTGCCTCAGTCGGCGTCGGC
>DHXQ01000012.1:8969-48576 GCA_002413755.1 Candidatus Saccharibacteria bacterium UBA5152
GCTTCGATTGATAATTTCCTGAATACCTTCCCTGACAGCTGTATTAGCTCAAATAGCGGCTTCCGGGCTATCGATCCGACAGGCTATAATCCCACTGATGGCTATATATATGGTGGCTACGTCACCGCCGGCCAGGTCATTTATGATTCCGCCCAAGCTTACGGGCTCAATCCGCAGGTAATACTAGCAACACTCCAAAAGGAACAAAGCCTGGTTGTCGGCGGCGCTAGTTATTGTAATGACGGCAACGAGCACAAATATGCGGCTGCCGTCGGCTACGGTTGTCCGGACAGCGGTACGAGCTACAGTTACACTGGGCTCGACCTATACCAGCGCAACGGCGTGACGATATCTAGCACTGGTACAACCTGTGTTAACAGCGCCAACAAGGCCGGCTTCTCGCAGCAGGTAATCCGGGCGGCGTGGCTATTTAAATTCGGCGAAGAGCGTTCCAAAGGTAATATCGGCTGGGCGGTAATCAAAGGTGACTGGGTCAATACTGATGACCCTCAATCCTGCTATGGCGGCCCGATGACCACAGGCACCTGGCAGCGCTGCCCCAGCGGTTCTACTGCCTACTATGATGGCTATACGACAATTGATGGCACTGCCGTTCATATGGACTCCGGCGCCACAGCCGCCCTTTACTGGTATACCCCGCATTTCCATGGCAACCAGAACTTCTTTGATCTGTTTGTTAGTTGGTTCGGCTCGCCATATTCCGGAACTTGCATCTCGTCACTGACGAACGGTGCTACCGACGTCATTTTCAACAACCGCAAGGGTAAACAGACGGCGATCGGTAACTTCATGATTTACTCCGGAGCAGCCACAAACTGCGTCGAGTTCCATGGGTGGAATCCAAACCTCAACACCTGGGCTGGCCACAATGCGTCCAATTCGTCCAGTATTAATCCGGATGATAGCGAGATTAGATTCGCTGACATATACGGTACCGGTACAAAGGTCCCTGTTCTGATCGGACTCAAAAATACCGGCTCGGGTAAGGTTGAGTTCCATATTTGGAATAGCGACTTACAGACCTGGTCGCAGCACATCATATCAAATGCCCCGTGCATTGATACCGCCGTGTCAAAAATCGAATTCGCCGACCTTAACGGTGATGGCAAGGATGAGGGCGTGCTGATTGGCGAGGGGAATGGCAGTACCTCTACGGACAATATTGAGTTCCATGTCTGGAGCCAGAATTTCCAAAGTTTCAGTAGCAACATCGTCAGCAATTCGCATACCCTTGACCCGGCAGTATCTACGGTTCAATTTGCTGATTTTGACGGTGATGGCCGCGATGTTGGTGTCCTCATCGGACAAGGCAACGGTAGTACATCGACAGGCAACATTGAATTCCATATTTGGGACACCAATTTCGGCTCATGGAGCCAGCACATCGTCTCCAACTCGCACACCATCGATCCGACAGTCAGCAAAATAATGTTTGCTAATGTCAATGGTGATGGCCGCGACTATGGCGTCCTCGTTGGACTCCGACCCCCCACCGGTAGCGGTAACATTGAGTTCCATGTTTGGAACGGTGGCCTGCAAAGCTGGAATAGGCACATCGCCAGCAATCAGTCGGCTGTAGTTAACTAGTTGTCAATCTGGCAGTAAATACCGCTAACTGGTATCATTGGAGTAATGTCTGAAAAAATGGTCAAAAGTTGTTTAGTTATATCTTACGGCCCGGTTCCAACCCCAGAATTTCAGACCGTTGAGGGCGGCGGGATGCGCGCCTGGGGCCTGGCGGAAGGCCTACTGGCCAATGGGCTGGATGTCACCATTGGTATAAATGCCGGCTTTCCGCAAAAACTGCAGCAGCACGACGGTATCCGGTTGGCTAACTGGAGTCTGGATGCTGACTTCGTCCAGCTGATAAATTCGTTCGATGCGGTGGTTGTCAGCTACTGTATGGGCGACCCGTCGGTATTTGTCGCCGACAACATCAATGACGATGTACAGCTCGTCCTGGACGCTTACGTGCCGATATATATCGAGGTCTCAGCCCGCGATTCCAAGGATATCGAGACCGAGTACGGTAATTACATGGCTGACATTCAGCGCTTTAACCGCGTTCTCAAGCGCGGCGACTTCTTCTTGTACGCTAACAGCGCCCAAGAGCTGCTCTACAGCGGTGTGCTATCGGCGCTGGGCGTTATCAACCCCCGGTCATACCGCGAAACGCGCTTGATCGAAGCCCCCTTCGGTATTCACCGCACCCCGGCCACTCCGCGCCTGAACCCTTATGCTGAGCTCGGGATACCCAAGGATGCTTTTGTCGTCCTGTGGTTCGGCGGTATCTACCCATGGTTCCGAATCGAGGAATATCTCGAAGCAATCAAAGCCCTGGAGACCGACAAGGATATCCTGTTTGTATTCGTCGGCGGCAAAAACCCCTTCAATCCCAACCCTGACTTCTTCCGGCAATATGATACGGCCGTCAAGTTTGCCGAAGACCGTAAGCTCATCAACAGCAAGATTTACTTCGTCGACTGGGTAGATTTTGACGACCGTGTTAACTGGTTTGCCCATGCTGATGTCGTAGTCAGCCTCAACCAGCCCGGTGAAGAGAACAAGTACTCCTGGCGTACCCGGGTGATGGATTTTGTCTGGGGAGAAGTGGTCACCATTTCTAATGGTGGCGATCCGTTGAGCGAAGAACTGATTGCCAACGGCGCTGCCCTTCGTTTAGCCGATCTGTCGGGTAAAGCCCTGGCTGGCGAGATTAAGCAGCTCAAAAACAAGCCGGCCGAACTGCAAGCCATGAAAAAGCAGGTTATTGCACTCAAGCAAAAATACTTCTGGGATGTGGTAACCGAAAAGCTTTCGGAGCACATCACGTCCGGCACACACCCCTACGCCCTAGAGCAGCCGTTTCGCCAACAACTCGGCGGGGCAAGTGAAACAATTATGCAGGCGGCCACTATCAGCCGCGGCAAGCTGGGACGAATCGCAGAAATGCCGTTTAAAGTCGTCCGCAAGATGCGCCAGAAGGGAGTGGTGCGCAGTGCTAAAATTGGTGTATCGATCGTCAAAAACCAGATCAAAAATCGCCAGCCAGTCGCCCGGCCGTCACAGTTCATCTTTATCTCGCACCCCATCAACAATACCGGCGCGCCGGTTGTCCTACTGCAAGTTATCGAAGAGTACGTCAAAAAATACGGTGCCCGACGGGTGCGGTTGATCGCGCCCGGTGTCGAAAAGGAGCAAAAGGACTATTTGCGCAAACTCGGGGTATCGGTCGAGCAGGCGGTATTTGGCGTCGGGTTCCGTTTCATCCGGCTGCAGCTCGGCCTGCGCTCCGACGACGTAGTTTTCATGAACACCGTGGCAATCTACGAGAACTACCGCGACTTCATCCTGCTCTGGCTACACAACAAACGGCTCAAGCATGCCTATTGGTTTATCCATGAGGACCTGGCGCAACTACCACTTGTCTATAAAGACTTCCTAGCACCGCAAAATGTTGACCGTATCCAACGGCTCGCCAAGCAGGGCTCGCTCAACCTGCTCTTCCCATCGCAGCGCACCGCCCAGGAATATCGGGATGCTCTCAAAATATCCAATGTTACCCCTGTTAATTTACACGTTGAAGTTGACAGTGAATTCATAAAACCTAAGAGACTACAAGACTTCAAGACGCTTAAATTCCTGATCTCTGGCACATCGTCCGATGGCCGCAAAGGCCAGATACTGGCCCTCAGTGCATTAGAGTATTATCAGACGCATTATCAGCAGAAGCACCCGGAGTGGTATCGGCCGTTCGAATTACACTTGATAGCCATCGGCGATGACTACATATCAAATCAGATTAAATGGCTCAGCCAGTCGCTGTTCCAGGACCAGATTAAGGTCTACGGCTTCCTGCCCAAGCACGATGCCCTGGCGATCGCCTCCATCTGCAACAGTGTGATCTGCTGCTCGCTCAACGAAACTTTCGGCCTGTACATTGCCGAAGGCATGCTGATGGGGCATGTCATATTGCGCAACGACGTAGCCGGTGTCGATGAGCAGCTCGTCGATGGTAAGAACGGCCTACTGATTGATCACACCGACATCCCGAAGTTCGCGGCCGCTATCGAAAAGCTACTCAACAAATCGACCTATTCCAACGAAGCTCTGCTGGCGATGAGCCGCGCCTCGCAGGAAATTATTGGCACTTATAGCAAATACACCTACGTTGATCAGATCGAAGCGATTACGCACTAATCCTTGTGCTTTAGGTGGGAGCTGATGCGGTGGATGGGGTGCCGCCTAGCCTGTAGTTGGGCTTCAAGCTCCTTCGTTTTGTCGACGTAATACTGGATGATTTTGGCCTGCTCTTTGGCGTGTTCGTCGAGATTGTGGACTTTGGTATTCAAGTCGTCGATAGCTGCGTTACGGATTGCCTCCGGCTTGTCGACAGGTTTGAAATCGGCCGGTTTGGCGGTTTGCGCCTCGGGGCTAAGTACCAGCTTAAACTGGAAGGCCCGCGCCTCGGGGCTGTTGACTGTCTTCCAGAATTTTTCATTGGGCTCAAGCCCGTTTTGCTTCAATAACTTTTTAATAACCGTATCGGGGTAGTCGTTAGAGGTATAGTCGAGACTCTTTAGGCTATAACCAGCAGCCTGCACCATGCTGGTCAGCGAACGCTTGGTCCAATATTTGAGATGGGTGTTGTCGAGTATACCCATGGATTCATATTCAAAATTACCACCTAATAATTCGAGCCGGACGCTGATGTGTGCAACGTTTGGGGTTGAAATAAACAGTAACCCGTCCTTACGCAGCAGCTTTTTACATTTTTCGATTGCCAGTTGTGGATCCTTGAGGTGTTCGATGACATCGCCAAAGAAAATGTAGTCGTACTGGCGCTCATATATTTCAGCTGGCCACTCACCATCGATATCGAAGCTGTAGACCCCGTCGAGTACTTTCCTGGCCTGTTTGATGTCGTCACTGATCTCGACACCGTAGACAGCTGCGTGCTTAGCTTGCTTGACCAGACTTCCAAAATAACCGGTGCTGCAGCCGAAGTCCAGGAAGGTGCAATCATCCTTGATGTAATCAAACATCCAACCTATCGCATCCTTGAGAACTGGGGGCATATTTTCTGAGTATTTTGACATGGCTTTAGTATATCCTATCCCTTAGCTAGAAGTTTTGTGATATCCGGGCTGCACAGCAGGGCAATATTCTGCCTGACTTTTGCCTCGTCCCAGTCCCACCACCGCAACTGACATAATTTATCAATCGTATCGCCATCAAAGCGATACTTCAGCAGCTGGGCGGGCACGCCGCCGGCAATGGCGTACGGCGGCACGTCCTTGATGACTAACGACCCAGCCGCAATCACTGCACCGTCGCCGATGGTGACGCCAGACAATATAGTTGCGCCAAATCCGATCCAGACGTCATTACCGATGACAATATTACCCTTGCTGCTCGGGTGGCCGGTTATCGCCTCGGCTTCGGGCCATAGCTGCTTAAGCGCTGGAAACGGATAGGTTGTAACCCAGTCTGTACGATGGTTACCGCCGAGTAATATCGTCACCCCTTCAGCGATCGACGTGTAATCGCCAATAATAAGTTTGGTGCCCTCTTCCCAGTCGTACACCTTTGGGTGGCCGTAAGTGTGCCGACCTATCTGATAGGCGTCATTGCTGAGGTAGTTTGCTGTCAGGCGCGATTCGTCGGTGGCCGGTTGTACCACTTCGACTTCTGGCTCGGGCTCGGCAGCAGGAGCGGGTGGCTCCACGGGTGGTTGCGGCTGGCGGCCAACTAATCGGCTCAAACGACCTATATTAGCGCGCAACATAGTTATTTGTCCGATCCGTGCCAATCGGCTTCAAGATTGACGATACCTTCCCAGTCCATCGTCGAATCCTTTTTGACGATAAAGCTCGGGCCTTTGTCGTGGAATTCCAGCGATTGGTGGCGGTCCGCACCGAAGGCGCCGTACATTACGTAGTACCGGCCCGGCCCGAGATTGAGCTTGATACTGAGGTCGAACGAGCGCCTACCCGTCGCAACCACGTCTTTCATGCTGTCGAGCTCCAGCGTGTTGACGCCGTACAGCATTTCTCCGGTCTCTTTCATGATCGCTGCGCCGATGTTTTGCAATTTGAGTTTGTCTGTCCAGGCAAACGAAATATTCAAGTTGTCGTCAGTCCGGAAGCTGGTCACTGGCCGGCCACTAGTATCGGTAATTTTTGCCTGGAACGAGCCGGCTTCGGCTAGCTCGTTCCGCGACTCGGTCTGCTTATCGATTTGCTGCTGGTTGAGTTTGGTGTACATGTCAGCAATCTTGGCTGGCTTACCAACTTCGACGACCTTACTGTTATCGATCAGTAGCGCCCGGCTACAGAAGCGGTTGACGCTGGCCATGTCGTGAGTAACCAAAATAACCGTCTTTTTCTGGGCCTTGTACTGCTCGAAAACATCGATGCATTTCTGCTGGAAGCTCTCGTCGCCAACCGCCAGAACCTCGTCGAGGATCAGGATATCACTGCGGGCCCGGATAGCGATAGAGAACGCTAGCCGAACCTGCATACCCGACGAATAGTTCTTAAGTTTCTGATCCATGAAGCGTTCAATTTCGGCGAAGTCGACGATCTCGTCGTACATGGCCTGCATTTCAGTGCGGTTGAAGCCTAGCAAAGCTCCGTTCAGATAAACATTTTCCCGGCCTGTGAGCTCGTAGTTAAAACCAACGCCCAACTCAATAAACGGAATCAGCTTACCACTAACCTGTACCGAACCGGTGGTCGGCTGATAAATGCCGGATAGAATTTTCAGTAGGGTACTTTTGCCGCTACCGTTGCGGCCGACGATGCCGAAAAATTCGCCCTTTTTGACATCAAATGTGACGTCATCCAGTACCTGCTGCCGCTCGAACGAGCGATTGCCACGGCGCAGTGCTCCAATCAGGGCACCTTTTATCGAGGTCTGCTTCTCGTGGGGTAGCTTGAAAGTCTTACTGACGTGCTCGACCTGGACGGCTATGTCATCCTGCATCTAAATATCCTCCGCGAAGCTTTGGGAACGACTGCGAAAATAGGCCAGCCCGATGAAGAATACGACAATAACTATTACAAATGGTATTAGCATATACGGACCGTTGTTGAATACCCGAGCCACGGTTATAACCTTGGGGTCGTGCGTCACCACCGCGAAGCGGGCATCCTGAATCGCCTGCGCCATTGGATTAAGGAGTTGCAGTTTTTGGTAGCGGGCGGGGATGATCGTCATAGAGTACAGAATCGGTGTTATATAAAATCCGAGCTGGAGTATCACTTCCCAGATATAGCCGATGTCGCGGAACTTCACGAATGCAGCCGACAAAAAAAGTGAAATACCAAGTGCAAAGACATAGACTTCTATCAAAATAAGTGGCAGCCATAAGATTGATGACATGATATCGACGCGGTTGATAGCAACCACAACAACAACGACTACCAAGTTAAGCCCGAGGTTTATCAGAGCCGATATGCTACTACTGAAGACAATTGTCCAGCGTGGGATCCGGATTTTGCGGATCAGATCCCCACGCCCCACGATAGAGCCGAGACTTTGGGTGGTCATGTCCGTAAAGAACGTCCAAAGCACAACGCCAAGTAAAAGATAAACAGGGAAATGCGGGATATTATCACCCGACTTAATGACCAGTGCGAAAATAACATACAGGATGCCGAACAGCATCAGCGGCCGCAGCAACGACCAGGCGTAACCGAGTACCGAACCCTGGTAGCGAAGTTTGAAATCAGTCCGGACCAGTTCAGATAATAGCGCCCGGTTCTGTTTCGAAAAAATGCGGTGTACGATCTCCATTGCTAATGGTCTATTATAGAGTAAGCGTATGCCTAAGTCGATGAACAAACCTGTTGTAGTTATTCCCAATTGGGACGGTGAGGCCGGCCTTATAGCCTGCATTGATTCAGTGCTTGGCGGTAGCCTGGTGCCCTATCTAATCGTCGTCGATAATGGCTCGACCGATGGTTCGGTTGCCTTGATTGAGAGTAAATATCCTGGCGTTGAACTGATCAAACACGATCACAACCTGGGTTATACCGGTGGTGTAAATCCTGGTTACGCCCGGGCCATCGAACTCGGCGCCACCTACGTCGCCCCTTTCAACAATGATGCCGTCGCTGACAAGCTGTGGCTGGAAACACTGGTGACGTATCTGGATACTCATCCGGGTGTCGGTATCGCCACCTGCAAGGTGGCTTCCAGCGACGGCACACACCTAGATAGCACTGGCGACTTGTACACTACCTGGGGTTTGCCATATCCGCGGGGCAGGGGGGAGCTCGACAGCGGCCAGTACGACTCGGCGGATTTCACTGAAATCTTTGGAGCCAGCGGTGCCGCCAGCCTGTATCGGGTCAGTATGCTTGATACAATCGGTCTGCTCGACGATGACTTCTTCGCCTATTACGAAGATGTTGATCTGAGCTTTCGAGCCCAACTCACCGGCTACAAGGTCCACTACGTGCCGAAGTCTATCATCTACCACGAAACCGGTAGTACCGGCGGCCGCATCAAAGGTTTTCTGACTTATCAGACTATGAAGAACCTGCCAATGCTGCTCGTCAAAAATGTCCCTGCCCGCTTACTGCCGCCTATTCTGCCCCGCTTCATCCTGGTCTACCTGTCGTTCTTCGTATCCGCCCTGCAGCGCCACCAGTTCGGCTATGCCCTGCGCGGCGCCCTACGAGCCCTTGGATACGCGCCGCGCAAACTGCGCCAGCGCCGCCGGATCCAAAAAACCGCCACCGTCGATGCTACCTACATCGCCTCGCTACTACTGTGGGATCTGCCACCAAATGCCACCCGGTTGCGCGGTTTGCGCTCCAAATGGCACAAGTTGCGCGGCAAATAGTCGGTGTAACTTCGACGCCCTTCTCAGTCGGTGGGGTGTAATACATCCTCCGGACTAAGCCGGAAGAGTCCTTCGTCCAGCCGTTTCTGATCAAAGAAATGCGCCATAAATCCAACCGACCGGGAAAGCACAAACAGGGCATTGAAGAATTCATTGTCGGCCAGCTGCCGGAGCGCGGCAATGTCGTAATGTTCCTTCTCGGCCAGTATGTCGAGCAGTACCGCCGCGATCGCGCCGTCGACATTCAGTATCAGATTACCCTTCTTACGGACGGTGTTAGCTTCAACGCCCAGTGCGAAATCGCTGAAGCGGGGATGCTGCAAATCCTGAGTAAATGACAGGATTTTTTTAACCCGCGGATCAGGTACGTCTACCCGGTATTTTTTATGGCCGATGCCCGACAAGTAGCGTCGGTCGGCCGCATAATTTTCAACTAGTTGAGCTGGTGTGATCGCATTATCGACCGAATCCAACCAGGTCGCCGCCGCTTGGTTTATCGCCCCGCCAAAGCGCGGTCCAATTGTTAACAGCCCGGCGGCTAGCGAAGATACTAGGTCGCGCCCCGCCCGCGCTGTCACGATCGTATTGACCGCACCCGAGACGTACGGCCCGTGGTCGACAAGCAGTCGCAGGACAAAATCCACAAACTCCTCCGTTTTTTTGCTGTGCGTTTCCTTGCCGAGCAACATTGAAATCGTGATAGCGGCAAATGAGTGTGTTTCGGCGTAGCCCAGCAGTTCGTAACCCAGCAGTTTCACTTCGCTGTGCTCGTCGTATGACACCGTACTGGTCACCAGACTGTGCTTGCGATTCTCCGGCATGGCGGGCGCTACAAACGGTGATAACTTCGGCAGGTCTAATTGGTCGATCTCCGAGATAAAGCCCTTGAAAGTGTCCGCCACCCGGCCACCGGCCGCGCGCAGCGCTTCGCGCTTGGCGACCGCCGACTCGTCACGGTGAGTAGCCATCGCTTTGGCGTGGCCGAACTGCGGCGGCAGCTCGAACAAATCGGCCACCGAACCAGCAATGTAGGCGATAAATGGTTTGCTAAGTTTACCACTGGCCAGCAGCTCGGCAATTTCGTATTCATCCTGGCCACCAAGCTCACCAAAGTAGGCTACTGCCTTGGTTGCCGGATCATGCTCCGCCGCCAGCAAGGCATCGCGTGGACTGGCCACCGGAAAGCGCTCGCCGCCGATGGCGGCGGCAAACGACACGCCGTGTCCGGCGGCGGCCACAATCCTGATAATTTCATTAACCATCCCGCCCGATGACGAAATTACCGCCACAGCGCCCTTTTGAAAGGCTTTGGCAGCTTCCAATTGCACAGCTTGGATACCACCAATGGCGCCAAGTTTTAGCGCCCCCGGAATCAGCAGTCCGACGCTTGATCCGCCGAGCATCCAGACTCCGTGCTGCTGCGCCAGCTTTTCCAGTTCGAGGGCGTGCCGCTCCGTCACACGCTCGGCAAAAATAGCGCCGCCAATCAGGTTAGGGAAGTCCTCTAGAACTTTGGCGGTCGTCGACAGCACCCGCCTGCCCGACACTAGGTTGAGGCAAAGATTGATTTCCTGAACGTCGGGTGGCTTCATTTCCAGGCTGCTCTCGCGAACTGGCAGCAGGATCTCGCGCTCACCGTAAAAGTAGCGTTCGTTGCGCCGGCCGGACGCTATCACCGCCCGTATCGACGGCTTAGCGCGCCCGAGCAAGAAGTCAAAGTCCAGGATTGATTGGATGATTCCCGGGTGCGAACCGACACAAATAATAGCCGGGTTCTCCAGTTTTCTGAGTGCGTTGATATCCATCCTACACCTTTCCTGTCAGCACACTGACGGCCTTAGCAGCAATATCGGTTAGTGGCAGTTCCGGCCCGTACACTTCGTGCCTCAAGCCAGCTTGGTCCAGATAAGAACTCATCATATTCAGTCCTTCCTTCTCGTGCGGGCCGCCTCGTCTGACATAGACTGCCACTGCCTGGTCGGCAAGCTGTTTCTGATGGGCGGATATTGCCCCGATAACCCCTTTGAATGTGGCATGGACATCGGTGAAGTTAGCCGTTGCCCCGGCGATAATCAAAATTTTGTGAGGTGCATTGGAGGCTAATAATAATTCAAGTAGTTGCTTAGTATAGAGTTCGGTTTCCTGCTCATTGGAATTGCCACTGTACTCACCGTAATTACCAAGCTCGGCTCCATAGCCCAGGTTCGATACTTCGTCCGCCACTGTCACGCTGGCGCCACCACCCGATAGTAGCAAAAAGACCGCGCCGTTGGCATTAAGCGATTCCAACATAAACGAAGCTTGGCTTTTATCGTTCAGCTCAAGGGCACTCTTTTCCTGGACGCTGAGCTGCCTGGCACGCGGCCTGCGGATATCGGCCCCGGTCCAACCGGCGCTAAAGAATTCCGCCTCATCATCAACTTCCACCGCAGCGTCCAGAATTACCGGCGCGCCGTCCCGGATAAGCAGGGGATTGATCTCTAAAAAACTAAAATTATTGGTTTCACAGACAGCAACCAATTTCTGCAAAATCGGCTCCGGAACCTGAGTCTTATTAACTACCTGCTTTGCATCATATACAAACTGCTCGACTCCGGCAGAATTCGATTCAATATCAACCCCGCCAGCGGCAGCGCTGGATATCCGCAGCCCACCGCGTACCAGTTCGGCGGCTAGGTAGCGTTCCGCGCTGGCATCATGAAAAATATACGGTTCTATGAGTGCGTAGTCAAAACCGAGCTTGGAAAGTTCAGCCAAGTCAGCGGTCACCTCAAACGATTTGCGGTTGAGCTTTACCAAACCCTTCTTGAAACGCCCCTTTTCTGCCTGATCAACTTTAACGGTATACGTCTGCCCCGTAGCCAGTTCGTCGACAGTTTTAGTGGTCGGCTGCCTGAGATCAACCTCGACCCCGTCGTACTTTTGACCAAAAGCGGTCGCCAGAATTGTTTTGGCTCTAAATTCAGAAATCTTTTTGCGTGGCATGATAAATCTGTATTTTGCTCCCAAAGATTATACCAACCGATTATATCAGGCTTATCCGGATGAGGGTAATACAGTAGTATAGTGATATGCCTACTGCACGTATTGTCATCGACGCCCGCGAATATAGCACCAGCACTGGCCGCTACGTCCTGAAGTTGCTCGAATATTTGCAGCAAACAAAAAGCGAACACGAATACCTAGTCCTTATGAAGCCGGCTGACTTTGAACGCGCCCAATTTACCAACCCGCAATTTACGAAAGTTGTGTGTGACGTCAAAGAATTTACCTTTGCTGAACAAACCCGCCTCCTTGGCCAGATCAAGTCGCTCAAGCCCGACCTCGTCCATTTCCCCATGGTCCAGCAACCTATCCTGTACCGCGGCTGCGTCGTCACCACTATGCAGGATCTGACCACCATTCGCTTTCGCAACCCCAGCAAAAACCCGATTGTCTTTACCGTCAAGCAACAGATCTATAAGCTGATAAACCAAATCGTTGTCCGCAAATCCAAACTATTAATCACCCCTACCGCCTACGTCAAACAAGACGTCGCTGCCTACACCCATACCTCGCCCGATAAAATCACGGTCACCCTGGAGGCGGCCGACCAGATCCCTGATCAGCCCGAAGTCGTGCCCGGTCTGCAACACAGCGATGGTTCGGCTGCGCAATTCATCATGTATGTTGGCCGGCCGCTGCCGCACAAGAACCTCGGACGCTTAATACAGGCCTTCGGCTTGCTCAAACAAAAATATCCCGATCTCAAGCTCGTGCTGGCCGGTAAAAAAGATGCGCTCTACGAGAAACATGAGGCCGAAGCCAACAAACAGGGAATAACCGATATCACCTTCGCTGGCTTCGTCAGCGAGGGCCAGTTGCGCTGGCTGTACCAGAACTGCGCCGCCTACGTCTTCCCTAGCCTTAGCGAAGGCTTCGGCCTGCCACCACTGGAGGCCATGATCCACGGCGCCCCGGTCACCGCCAGCAATGCTACCTGTATCCCGGAAGTCTGTGGTGACGCCGCGCATTACTTCGACCCAACGAATGTCGAAGATATCGCTCGTGCCATCAGCGACATTATCGACGACCCCACGTTGCGGCAAACCCTCATCACCAAAGGTCACGCCCAGGCCGCCCTCTACTCCTGGGGTCGCATGGCTACTCAAACCCTCGACATTTATAACCGGGCCTTGCAGTAACCGTGGAGCATTTCACGCAAAAATGGACGCTCGTCAGCTTCTTAGATCCGATAGCTGTCGGTACACAATTCTTTTGGAAAAACTGGCCGCTGCATGTCACGCTAGCTGGCACCTTTGCTGTTGATTGGGATGTAGATAATTTACTTGATAGGCTTACTCAGTCGGTAGCCGAGCAGCAGCCGTTTCAAACTACTGTAACTGGCCAAACCGAGTGGGGCGATACCTCGGTCATGTTGCTTGACCAAAACCAGCCAATTATGAATTTACACCGAGCTGTATTTAATACACTGAGCACCTCGGGCGCCGTATTCAACGATCCCCAATACGTCGGGGAAGGCTACACGCCCCATAGCACCATCCAGGAATCAGTCCAGCTACAAGTCGGTGATGTTGTCACGATCAAAGACCTGGCGATTGTTAACATGTTCCCGGATCATGATGGCTACCAGCGCCAAGTCTGGAAAATACTACCCTTGGCTACTGTGCAGGTTTGAGGACGACGTGCCGGTCGCGGCCTTCGCCGACTGATTCGGTGAGTACACCGGCTTCGCCGGCAGCTTTGTGGACGATGCGGCGGTCGGCAGCATTCATTGGTTGCAGGTCGAATGGCTCACCGCTTTCCTGAACCTTCTTGATCCAGTCCTGGGCGGTTTCAACCAACCGGTCAGCCCGTTGCTTTTTGTATTCGGCGACGTCAACGTTGACTCGGTTGTGGACATAGCCATTGTTTTTGAGGGCGCTGCTGACGACAAACTGCAGGGAGCGCATCGTGTCACCATGCTGGCCTATCAGAAAACCATTGAGATGTGTTGAAGGGATATCGAGTTCGATAACCTCCTCGTCTTCGGTGGTGGCATGAACATCAGTATTCAGACCAAAAAATGACAAGATATCTTCCAGGTATTTTTTGGCGTAGGCGATGGCCTCGTCAATTGAATCTCTATCCTTTACTACGCCTTCTACCATCACTTCTTACCTCGTTTACTGCGTGTGATACTCGTGACAGTAGTGCCAGGAACTGGCCGTGATGCTGGCTTGGTTTTCGTAAGTTCGGGAGCAGATTTGAGCGGTGTTGTGTCCGCCTCGGCAACCATCTCGGAAGTAGCGCTGTCAATAATCTCGGCCTCGGGGATTTTAGAAGTATCCCGTTTGCCTTTTTTGCTCATCTCGCTCATCTCGTCCTTGTCCTCACGCAGGACAATCGACTGTTGGATAAAGGCTACCAAACCGCCAACAAACCAGTACAGTCCGAGAGCGGATGCAATGTTAATCGTAAAGACAAATATCATGACTGGCAGGAAGTAGCGCGTACCGCGGCCGATGGCGGCGCTGACTTCTTGCTGGTCAGCCTGTTGGCCACTGCCGGCAGATTTCATAATATCGCGCAGCTTGCGGGCGTCTTTGGCGTCTGGCATGAGTTGACTGGCTTGGAAGAACTGCGTCACGGCACTAGCGATGACGATAATCAGGGCCGGAATGTATAATCCATTCGGACCAAGCGCCGCCCGGGTCAAATCGACAATACCGAATAGTGTCGTATCAAATTGATCAATATTTTTACTTAAGTGCTCCATCCAGGGCAGGTGTTGCAGCGCTGGGTAGGCGAAACCGACGATCTGGTGTGGGTCATCGATAACTTTGCGCAGGCCGCTATACAGCCCGATTAGGATTGGCAGCTGTAACAGGGCGATACCGATGGTGCCGAAGGGGTTGATGCCTTTTTCTTTGTACAACTCCATTTGGAGCTGTGACTGCTTGGCTTTGTTACCGTTGGCTTCTTTGGCGATACGCTTGAGTTCGGGCTGGATTTTGCGCATCAGCTTGGCCTGGTGCAGCTGTTTCTTAACCAGTGGCCAGAGCAACAAGCGAATGATGATCGTGAAAATGATAATCGCTAAACCGAAGTTGTGGCCCGGCAGCAGGGCATAGATTAGCACCAATAAGTTGAATATCGGTTGCACGATAATAGTAGTAAACATTATGAGATTTGCTCCTTCGTATCTACTATACCACGAGTCTCAGTCTGTTGACCGGTGGTAGAATCATCAACATTGTGCGACATTAGACCCGCTCTTTCCAGCTGATCGACGAGCATATCCTGAAGCTTCGTAGCTTCCATGGTGGCAATAGTTTCACTGAATACAATCACCACGATGTCGTAGGGCTGGGTGATCTGACCACTGTTAATTCTGATGATTTCGTATAGTCGGCGCCGGATTCTAGCCCGCACCACTGCCGATTTGTGGACCTTCTTGCTGACGACCACCGCAGCGCGGTACGATGTGCGCTTAGGGTTCGGCAGATATTTCACAGCCAGTAGCTGGCTGCGGACCGTTTGGCCGCGGCCATACACAAGCCGGAGTGCGTTATATCCATGAAAACGATGTGCGCGGCTAATCATATTGTTTGTAATTATATAGCTATTCCGCCGTCTAAACCTAGCAGGCGAGACGTCCGGGTGCTAATCTCCATGTCCAAACCGTTATTGTACAAAATACGAACAAAAGGGATGTAGTCGACTATGAAGAGAGTTTCGCTCTACCTTTGTTGCGGCGGCGCTGCAAGACTGAGCGGCCGGCGCGAGTCGCCATGCGCTTCATGAAGCCGTGGACGCGGCTGCGGTGACGTTTCTTAGGTTGGTAGGTTCGCTTTGGCATGACTTTTCCTTAGGTGGTTAACAGATTTACTACATAGTACGTGAGTTACGCCGCGCTTCGCAAGCACGAGCATTACCTCGCAGATAGCTTCCCTGCGGCAACTTGGTAGTTTTCACAATGGTGGTAGCGCTATTTGACAACGTTTAACCCACTAATTCTACTAGGTTTTCCCCTTTTCGGCAAGAGTTATCCACAAATTACCAGATGGGGCGGCGACATGTGTATAACTTACCGGTGATTAAACATAACCCCTTCCCTACTTAGCCGCGAATCAAAATACTTGTGGAAAAGTCCGTGGATTTCGGCTATAGTGATCTGTAACAAGCTAAGTTGTCAACACGTCTTGGAGGGTATTGAAGTATTATGCAATCGACTGGTTTGTGGCCTGCCGTACTAGGTGAAATTGAACTGTCGATTTCTCGCGGCAATTTTATGACCTGGTTCAAACCAACCCAACTTCTCAAATGTGACGAGGAGTCGGTCGTGATTGGCGTACCAAATGTCTTTGTCAAACAACAGCTGGAGCGTAAATACGGTAGCCTTATTACCGACACTCTTCTCAAGAACGGTATATCGACTACTAAGATTGAATATAAAATCCATAGCGTGACTGTCAAAAAGACGATCGACAATCCAATAATCTTACATAACGGCGGAGCCGTTTCCGGCCAACCAACTGTCGCCAGTCACGTGCCCTCCAGCAACAGCCCGTCAGGACCGAACAGTGTCAGCCGCGGACTTGGCCAACCTTATCGCCAGGGTCTCAACGACCGTTACACTTTTGATAACTTCATCGAGGGCTCGGGTAATGAGCTGGCCTACGCCGCCTGTCAGGCGATTGCCGCCACACCCGGCACCAAATATAACCCGCTCTTTTTATATGGCGGCGTCGGGATTGGTAAAACCCACCTGATGCAGGCCGTCGGCAATGCTGTCCTGGCCCGCAATCCGCTGGCGAGAGTGGTTTACGTCTCCAGCGAGCAGTTCCTGCAAGGCTTTGTCGACGCTCTGCGCTTCAAAAAGATTGCCGATTTCAATGATTTCTACCGCACCGCCGACGTCCTGATCGTCGATGATGTCCAGTTTCTCGCCGGTAAGGAAAAGGCTCAAGAGGAGTTTTTCCATACCTTCAACACCTTACACCAATCAAATAAACAAATTATTATCAGCAGCGATAAGCCGCCGCGCGACATCCCGACTCTCGAGGATCGCCTGCGTAGTCGCTTCGTCTGGGGTATGAGTATTGATATGCAGATCCCGGACTTCGAAACCCGCTGTGCCATTTTACAAACCAAGGCCGGTACCCATTCAGTCGAACTACCCACCGATGTTACCGAATACTTGGCTAACAATATCCAGACCAACATCCGTGAGTTGGAGGGCGCCCTCAATCAGCTGCTGGCCTTTTGTGAAATGCGCGGTATCGAACCTAACCTGGCCATCGTCTCCGGGATGCTCGGCGCCAGCAAAACCCGCCCCAAACACATCAGTGCCAAGCAGATCATTGAACGCACCGCCAAGCACTTCCAGATCAGCGTCGATGAGATTCTCAGTGCCAAGCGTGATAAAGACATCGTCATGCCCCGTCAGGTCGCCATGTACATCTTGCGCAGCGAACTCCACCTTAGCTTTCCTAAGATCGCCCGCGAACTCGGCCGCAAAGATCACACCACCGCCATCCATTCCGTCGAGAAAATTGAGAAAGAGATGAACCGTGATAATGACGTCCGCACAGCCATCAACGACATCAAGGAATTGTTGTATGCGTAGGTGTGCACAAGCCCGCAAATTCTGGGGACAACCAGTGCACACTGCACAGCATCACTGTGCACCAAATCGCTGGTTATCCGCAGCCCGCACAATAAATGTATCCAGCTCTGTGCGTAACCACAGCTATTTCCCCGGGCCTTTGTCCACCATTACCCACTACCCGGCCACAGGTTTTTTACCCAAAATAACTTCGGTCACTGTCCACTTACCCACACTTTCCACACCCCTTATAACAACAACTACGATTTATATTAACTAATAGTAAGGAGCTAAAAATGAAGCTGCAGGTCACCCAGGAAAACCTCAATAAAGCTCTAACGGTCGTGGCGCGGGTGGCTAGCGCCCGAGGCACTTTGCCTATACTGGCTAACGTATTAATCAAGACCGTCGAGAACCGCCTGAGCATCTCGGCAACTAATCTCGACATTGCCATTACCCAGCATATCGGCGCAAAAGTATCAGAAGAAGGCGCTATCACCGTCCCTGCCCGCCTGATGCAGGACTTTATCGGCAGTTTGCCATCCGGTATCATCAACCTCACCCTGGAAGACAATAAACTTCACATCACCACCGACCAGTACCAATCGGTCGTCAACGGCGTCCTGGCCGATGACTTCCCTGTCATGCCAGCCATCGACACTTCAGCTGACACCAGCCATGTCTGGACGATCAATGCTGCAATCCTCAAGAAGGGTTTGCAGCAGGTCGCGATGGCTGCCAGCAATGACGAGTCCCGTCCGGTGCTGACGGGCGTGCTGATCCACACCATTGAGGGTAATTTGTTTGCCGCCGCCACCGACAGCTACCGTCTAGCCGAAAAGAACCTCGGTGTTAACAAGGAAGATGTCCGTCTGCTCATCCCGGCTACTGCCATACAGGACCTGATGCGTATCCTCGGTGATTACGATGCGGCCGTCCAGGTAACCCACGACGACCAACAGATTCTCTTCCAGGCCAACGATGTCGACCTGGTCGCCCGCCTGATCGATGGCAAATTCCCGGACTACCGCAAACTCATCCCGAGCGAGTTTGCGGTCGAGGCCCGGGTCAAACGTGCCGACCTCGTTAACGTCACAAAGGTTTCCAGCCTGTTTGCGCGCGAAAGCGCCGGTAGTGTAACCATAACCGTCGATGAGGCCAAAAACGAGCTGAGCATCCGCTCCGTGGCTTCACAGCTCGGCGAAAACACTGCGGCTGCAACCGGCTCGATCAAAGGCAGTGGCAGCATCACTCTCAACTCGCGTTACCTGCTCGACGCCCTGCACGCCTTTGGTAGCGACGAAGTCTCCTTCTGTTTCAACGGTAAGCTCGAACCTACCCTGCTCCGCGATCCCAAGAATGACGAATACGTTCACATCATTATGCCCCTCAAGTCATAGACCGGGCTAACACGTATACTGATTAAGATGATCGCCGATATCCGCCTGCAGCATTTCCGCTCCTACACCGACGAAGTGTTTGAATTCACGCCGGCAGTAAACATTATTGTCGGGCCGAATGGCAGCGGCAAAACCAACCTACTCGAGGCGGTACTGGTGGTAGCCCGCGGCGCGTCATACCGCGTGAAAGATACCGAACTGGTGCAGTACGATCAGGAATGGGCCCGACTCGACGCCCATGTTGATGGTGATATGCGCACGGTCAAGATTATCAATGAGCCAACCCCTAGCAAGACCTATGACATTGAAGGTAAGCTGTATCGTCGACTAACCACAGCCCGGATGATTCCAGCTGTTATTTTTGAGCCCAACCACATGTATATGTTGACCGGATCACCAGAACTGCGGCGCTGCTATCTTGACGACCTGCTGGAGCAAATCGAGCCCGGCTACGGCAAACTGAAGCGTGACTACAAACGCACCCTGGCGCAGCGCAATGCCCTACTGAAGCGCCGCGGCATGGCGGCGCAGTCGGAAATATTCCCCTGGAATATCCGTCTCAGCGAACTCGGCGGTGCCATGGCCGAGCAGCGGATTCAACTACTGGAGACACTCAATCAAAATACTGATGAGCTCTATAGTAGCCTGGCTGACAAACCATCCACGGTTGAACTGCAGTACGAAACCAAGTTTTCACACAGTCATTACGCTTCCTCGTTACTCAAATCATTGGAGCATACTTTCGAACTCGACGTGATGCGCGGCTTCACTGGTAATGGGCCGCACCGCGAGGATATGCTAGTGCTGATCAATGGTCATGGGTCGCAGTCGTCGGCCTCGCGCGGCGAGACACGTACGGCCGTCCTGATGCTCAAAGTCATGGAACTACAACTCATTGAGCAAGCCCGAAGCGTCAAGCCGCTCCTGCTGCTCGACGATGTCTTCAGTGAGCTCGACGGCGCTCGCCGCCAAGCCTTGACGGCGTACCTGCAGGATTACCAGACATTTATCACAACTACCGATGCTGACGTGGTGGTGCAGCACTTCATGGACCGCTGCACGATCATCCCACTTGGTGCCTAAGACGGCGAGTTCAGGTCGGGCTGGACGACGCCGTTGATGGACGTGACGAGTGACATGACACTGCCTCCGGTGACAACAGCGCTGATGTGTAATGTCTGTTTACTATCTTGGGACTTGAGCGTGAAGACGTAGGCGCCGTTCTGGGTGCTTGGTGTGTCACTGACATAGAATGACTTGATGCTTATATCCTGAACTGAAAGATATAATTGGCTTTGCTTGGCGACGATATCGATAACACTATCGGGGAGGACATTTTGCAGTACATATTTATTAGTGATCACCTCGTTAGTTTTTTGGCTGGCTGCTGGCAGCCCATAAGCTTTGAAATAGACGGATACCGATATCGGTAAGGCCACCACCAGTAAGATCAGGAATAGTATAAATTGTTGTTTAATCTTGCTGTTCATATTGCGCCTGTAGCCCTTTCAAGTAAGCCGCCACATCGGCTGGCATCACTGAGTAATCCTGTGAGAATCCGGGGTCGGTATAGTACGGTACTGTCCATCCCCTGTTGGCGTAGTGCAGTGCAGCGAAACCAGCACTACCCGGACCAACGACACCAACCAGCCAGGTATTGTTGGTAAACCACTTCGTGCTGGTAAACGAAGGTGTTCCATAAAATCCAGAAGCAGGCATTACTGAAGTTAATATGTCGGTGACATCGCGTTTTTTGAGACTGTCTTCTAAAATGGTTGTTGTCTTGAAGGCGCCGACATGCACCTGCTGCTCAGTGGTAACGAAGATTGGTGACTTAACGGTCAGTGTGTATGTCCCATGTCGAATCTTCTTGGTAGCCGACGGATCGATGCTATGGCCGTTGAGCGTGACTTTGGTGTCGCTTGGGAGGTCGACAACAACCTTCCCCGTCCCAGCCAGAGCTAATACTATGAGTGCAGCGCAGACTATAGCCAAAATAATATTTATCCTGACCAGTAGTTTTCGCTGGTCTGACTGCCCTGTCGGGGTGGTGAAAGGTTGGTTATCCATGTCTGTTCCTTATCATAACCATAATTAGAAGGCTAAGCTACCCGTTAGTCTACCACCATTGAATATATCGTCTGACCAGCCCAGGTATTTCAGGCGCCAGGGGCCAGCTTCCATGGCACTGGCCGGCACGATGTAGGCTCCGCCAAGGTGCCCACTCTTGGGGTCGCCGACGTCATTAGACAGTATCAAGTTACCGCCAAGGTAGGTGGCAATGTGCCCCGCTGGATTTCCGGTGGAATAAAATAGCAGCGCCCCAACCGGTGGGTTGCGGTCACCAGGGTGGGCATGGCCGGATGACTTCATAGCACCCCAATGCTCCAGCGCAGTATTGTATCCCGAGTTCTTGTATCCCCAAGCCACACCTGATAGATAGTCACAGAGGTGGGAACAATCTGCTGGGTGAGTGCCGCAAGTGCCTTTAAATAAGCTACTCGTCAGGTCGGCTAACTTCTTGGCGCGGGCTACCATCTTGGCTGAATCAGTCAGTGTGAGAGTGGTACTATCAGTAAACTTACCCGACCCGCCAGTCAATCCGACATCGCTGGATGAGCAGCCGACGCCGTTATCAGTTCCGCTGGCACTGCCGCCGCTGAGTGGCACCGGTAGAGGGATGGCTGGGGAGCTGTTCCAGAATTTCGCCAGTAATCCATTAGCCTTATCCATCTGGTCTCTGTAGTTAGAACCATCACCGGATGTTGAGCCTTGCACCCTCTGGGCGGCAACCCATGGACTTATACCTTGCCAGTTGGAAACATTTTGTAGCCCGTGACTTAATGCGGACGGTGGTTTTGATCCCGCTGGACTACCAAAGAACGCCTCGGCTGAATAGGCCGGCTCCATTAACTGGAACACCGCCGCCTTATTACTATCAGCTGCGGGACCAGTGGCGAAGGTACTCCAGTCTGTCGAAGGCCGTTGTTGGAATACTCCGACCGAGTCATGATCGTGGCCAATGCCTTGCTTGGCGGGATTTGTTTTCGAAATAGGTACGTTCGAGTTAGCTAATATTCTCAAGCTAGATTCGGCCAGGCCGACCATCAGGCCGATGAGCGCCCCCTTCTGGCCCACGTTATCAGTTTTGGCGATACCGATAATAGTCTGCGCAATTTTATCCTGGTTAGCATCGGCAATTACTGTACCGACGGTGCCACCGCAGCTCTGTGCCCCGTCGATATCGTAGTTAAAGATATTGTTATCGTAGAGGTTTTGTTGGGCCGCCGATAGCGCGCTGGCCGGCTGAGTTACAAGAGCTGTCACGACACAGACCAGCGCTACCGCACAGACCCCTACCCGTTCGCAGGTCTTCACAATACTACTTATAGACATCGAAGCTTCCCTTTGTTTTATACATTGCAAATCCGTAACTAGACTTATCCTGGATATCGGCAGTTTGACACGATTCAGATGAAGTCTTCTCGAGAGCCGGGTCGTAATTAGCTGGTAAGAAATCGAGCGGGTTGGCGGTGTGCCATGGATTGGCGTAGGTACCAAAGTCAGTCCCGCTTACCGCATCGCTAATCCCAAAGTGCAGGTGTGCCCCACCGGGTGCGCCATAATCACCTGACATGCCGATATCCTGACCGGCCGTAACTACCTGATTAACTTTGACAGTGAATGATTGCATGTGTTCGTAGACCGCGTACAGATGTTTGCCGTCTGCCGCTGGGTTAGCACCGGCATCGATGATCAGGGTATTGGTCGCGTCACCGCCAGCCTTAATGACTATCCCGTTATGTGCTGCCTGTACATGTTGGTTGACGACACCGATATCGATTGCTGAATGCCAACCTTTCTTTGGTGGGTTCGTACTGGTGTAGTATGCCAGCCAGCACTGGTTCAGACCGGCAGACTTGTTCTTTAGGTCGGCACTATGTACCGGCCAGACCCAACCCGTTGGGTCGACGCCTGAGCCGCCGACGGTGGATGCTGCCGACGTGCCGCCAATGTCGTCACAACTCTGTTGATTATTGTTATCCATACAGTCGTAGGCCTTGGCATTCAGGGTGTCAAAGACCGCCATCCGGATCTTCAGGTAGTTTGGATCACTATTGCTCTTACAGTCACCTGATATGCCTTTGTAGTCTGAATTAAAGCCTGATCCTGGTGTGAAATCCAGCCCATTGTCGGTCGAGACGTCGACGTTATTACACTTCAGTAACCAGGCCTTGTAGGTGTCGCCGTTTGGCCCGTTAAAAATATCGGCGACATCATCGGCGTTTTTGTAAGGGTTCTCGATTGTATTGTCGTCCTGGTCGGTGAAGCCAACCTTCGGGATGTCATAGTAGATTTGGGTTTTCGAGGTGTCCGCGTGGGCGGCCGGCCACATGTCGCCGAGCAAGGTCTGAGGTAAGGCCGCGGTCGATGCAAAGACGCTCGCTATTGATTGGGCTGGTGAGTTAGGGTCAATGGTGTCGATAATATGGCTGGCTAAGCTCGTTGACAGGTTCGGATTTAGATAACGGTCAGCTATCGAAAGTTTACTGTTCTGCTCACGCTGGTCGGCGGCCGCCTCGTTGTTGATAGTTAACTCCTGGAGAGCACTAAGTACATGACCTCCCATCGAGAATGAAACCTCATTGCTCGCCAAGCGCTTGCCAACATTTACTACCTCACCCCAGATGCCGCCGGCAAACTGCGGCAGTGATAAATCTACCCGGTTGGTCACAAATAAGGACGCAATCTTGTCAAACAGGATCTGTCCAGCTGGAGACATAAAAACGCCGCCAGTGATAATACTGACTGGCCCGCCGGCTACTGTCATGACGATAGATACATACGAATTACCCAGCACTGCACATACTGGTCCCAGCCCAGGGACCGCACCCAGTATTTGCGAACCGAGTGTGGACTGTTCGTGCGGGTCGAGACTGGCCGGCAGTTTGACACCAGCTTTATTCGTCCCCTGCTCTTGCTTGAGGCTATTGGCGTTGGTCCAGGAACCGTTGGTCGCACTGTAGAGGCTGGTTGAGTAAATGGCTAGCGCTTCGGCATCGATGTCCCTCCCGTCCTGGCTTTTACTGCCGAGTATTTCCGCCTCCGAATTGGCCTGCATCATGTCGGCGTAAGCGTTGCGCAGATTCGTATCGCTGACGTGGTCAGATATCGTCTTGGCGATACACAAGAAGCCGACACCGGCGGTAGCTACACCGCCCAGCTTGGCGGAGGTCAGTTTGCCGGCTTTGGCTTCGTCAGCTAACTTGTTGGCGCCATCGGCTGCATCATTAGCCTTCGGGTCGGCATTACCGTTTTGATCATTCGCACCTTTGGCGGAGATGTCCGGTGCCGGATCTTTGCCAGTTAGCCGGGCTGACCGGTCGCGGGCGATATCGGCGGTACTTTGTTTGAGGCTTGATTTGATGGTTGTAACGAGGTTGAAGGTGAGCCCGGCTCGCCTACTTAAATAGTGCCGGTTCAGGGCCGCCCGCGCCTTGTTGGTATTAATCGATTTGTCGTGAGCGTAAGCGAACATGCGGCGATTGGCAAAAATGTTCCAGCGCGAGGCCGCGATTGAGTATGAATTGCCATGTATGGTGATACTGCTCGGCTTGATCTTCATGTCGGCCGCCAACCGGGCTTTGACTTCAGCTGGTTTGGCACCCTCCAGGTTTGACAAGTCGCCCTGCTTGGCAACCCTCGGATCATAATCCAGGCTGACGAAGTTGCCGGTTATCCGGTCGTAGTTAAGCTTAAAGCCGTTTTCGGACATCCCCTTTTCTATCCCAGTGATAGAGCGGTTACCGATAACTCCCAGGCGCGTCCTGGTTATGTCATGCTTGTAGTAGACCCACTTAGCCAGCTTGCTGGTTCGGCTGGCGGTGGTCGCAATCTGGTTGGCGTCATGTATGTCGTCGATCGTCTGAGCCAAGTGCACCCACTGATACATGCCGATACTCGGAACGACGATAATCGCCAGTCCGGATATCAATGCAAATGCGACTGCTACAATGAAGCCAATCGTCCGCCGCTTCTTCTTATTGCGTAACAACAAAAATGCTCTGCCGAGTGGTGTGGTACCGGATGCGATCTTGGCGATTGTCGCAGCCGCATTCTTAGCACCAGCTAATCTGCCCGAACTCTTACCATCTGCAGATTTGTCATCATCATCTTCGTCGTCGCCCGCGGGTTTGTGCGGTGCACCATCGCCACCTTCGTCTTCACGTTCGGCTAGCTCGTCTGGATCGGCCGGCTCGCCAGGATTGATCGGATAGTTCTGATTGGTGATTCTATTAAACTCATCATCGTAGTACCTCTGCTCAATACTCCGAAAAGCATCATCAGTGTCCTGGTCCGAATCAGTGCGGTCTTCTTGGTCGTTGTATACTGCCATAACTCAAAACTCTTATTCTTATCATACTCCTGGATAGAGGCGGTTGGATAAATCAATCGTGCCAGCCGGCGGAGCCCCCATTTGCCCGTCCTGCTGGGCAGCGATCGCCTGAACCTGAGCGGGATTAGTGGTGATCAAACCGGTTTCGGTTGGACTGGCTACTACTTGGATGTGGACATGGTTTTGGCCGGCGAAGAATAGTCCCTGCCCGACCGGGAATTGGCTGAGGCGCTTGCGCTCCTCACTGGTTAATTTGAAGACATCAGACAGCACATCGACGGCTGATGGCGATTGTTTGAGCAGGAACTGCATGCTGGCGTTAGCGACGATTGCCCGGCCCATGCGGCTGCCCATGAAGTCTTCGACGTCCTGGGTGATGGTCGTGATGCCCAGGTTGTATTTGCGGGCCCGCTTGGCGAGGGAGAACAGGAAGTTAGCCGAATCCTCATACTTCATCAGCTGCCAGGCCTCATCGACGATCAAAATGCGCCGCTTTTGATCCGACTTGGTCTTGTTCCAGATGTAGTTCAGGACGATATACATGGCGACAGGCCGCAGCTCATCTTCCAGGTCGCGGATGTTGAAGACCACCAGCGGATTGTTGATGTTGATGTTCGACTGCTGGCTGAATAGCCCGGCAAAGGTACCGGTGGTGTATTTACGCAGGCGCTGCGCCAGCTGCGGACCGGTACTCCCCATGTGCAGCAATGTTTCGTAGAGGTCAGCAATGGTTGGTGGCAGCGTCACGTGGGTCAACGGGTCGTTGGTGATACCGGCCTTAGCGTAGGTTTCGATCAGGGCGGCGTCCAGGTCGGACTCTTCGACAGGGTTGAGTGCTGGCATCATGGTTGAGTTACCACCCATCATCTGGGCCTGGGCGCCGCCCATCATCAGCCGCAGCAGACCATGGAGCGTAATCAAGTTGGAGCGCAGCGCGTCGTCGGCTTCATCAACCTCGACTACCTGCGGCAAGTCAAACGGGTTGATCCGTGTCGCCGAATTCAGGCTCAGCCGAACATAGGCCCCGCCCACTGCGTCACACATCCGCTCATACTCATTCTCCGGGTCGATGATAAAGATCTCGGTGCCGAACATCAGACTTCGCAGCGCTTCGAGTTTGACCGTAAACGATTTACCAGCACCCGACTTGGCGAAGACCACCGAGTTGCCGTTCTCCAGGCTAAACCTGTCAAATATAACCAAGCCAGAGTTGTGCATATTGATGCCGTATAAAATACCATTATCCTGGCTCAAGTCAGCTGAAGTAAATGGAAAACTAGTGCTTAGCGCACCGGTGCTGATATTGCGGCGGATCTGCAACTGGTCGGTAAACTGTGGGATGGTGCTGTTAAGTCCCTGCTCCTGCTGCGAGCTGGCGGCTTTGCTGTAGACCAGTTGCTGTCCGAGCAAAGCCTCGATTTTGTGCGATACAAACTCCAGTTCGTCGAGTGATGAGCCGTAAACAGTAAAGTACAGCCCAAACCGGAAGAAGCGCTCTTCGCCGACCTGCAGCCGGTCGCGCATCTCCTCGGCGTCCATGATGGCCGCTTGCTTCTGCGGGTCGCGGACGCGGCCTTTTTCACTATCGATCTGGATACCAGCCTCCAGCTGGGTCACCTTTTTGCGCAGGTTCTCGAGTACCACCTGACTCTCCACCGGATAGATATACATCGATAAGTCGACAACTTCGTCCAGGTTGACCATACTGCTCATCCAGCCAGTAAACAGCTGGCGTGGGTAGCCGTAGACGTAGAATGTCCGGGCGTAGCGGGTGCCGAGGTGAAACATGGCACTTTCGAACTCAATCGAACTCGGCGCAATGAAATCACGCAGCGCCGTAATACCCTTTTGAAATGCCTGGTTGACTTCGTGTTGCTCGCGTAGCTGTTGCGACTGTGCAGCCGCTACCGGGTCAATTTGCGTGGATTTTTTTCGTCTGAAGGCCATAACTATTCGAGCTCCCTTTGCAGGTGAGGCTGCACCGCAGTCCCCTGGCCTTTGGTGATAATGTCAGCGTCGAGCTCATCATAATTCTTGAGCTGCTGCCGGGTGGCGGTATCAGGGTTGTAAGTGTCGTAATACAGCTCGATCAGCTCGTGGGTATCGAGCGGCAAGCCCTGGACGCCGCTCTGGCGCAGCCCACTCAGCACCGACTGAACGCGGTTGCGCAGTTCCGCCTTGGCCTTCTCGAGGTCAGCTTCGTTGATAACGACGTGCTTCTCTTTGTTGTTGAATAATTCCACCACGCCGCTGAAAAAGTTCTTGCTCTGAGTCAGCGGCTTAACATCTTCCTGATACGGGAAATACGGAATAACCACATAGAACTTTTTGTCCATGATGTTGGTTTGTTGGCTCAGCGAATCGATGTAGCCGATGTAGTCGTCCATCAGTAATGCCAGCAGCATGTTGTCATGCTCGGTGCGGATCTTGTCGAGCTTCTCGATGTAGGGCTGTAAGTCGACTTTTTGCGACCGGATAAAGATCTGAATTGGGAAATACAGCGAGTTCAGGAAGCTCTGGTAGCTGTACTCGACCGCCTCTTGCTCCTGCTGGCTCATCAGGTCGAAGTTGATGCTCTTCAGCATAATAACCGAACGAAAACTACCGTCACTCATGATAACGACGCCATCACGAATTTCAGCAATCTGGAGCGAATTTTGAGTACTATTTGGGTTAGGGGCGGGTTGTCCTGAATTACTACCCGAGTGCGGGCGGCTATTGGCCGGCGGGCGCTGATTATTGAGAGGTGCTTGAGGATTCATGAACTTTGTACTATCCCACCATAGTTCTATTTTTAGCAACTACCACCTCTTCTAGTTCCGTGCTGCGCAAGGTCTAGCGGAGAGAAACAACTACTTCATCGGTCGGTCCAGCGTTTCTGGCTTGAGCCTCCCGAGCTATCGTCGCAACGTTTAGGTCGTTGTTGTTTGCAAGTTCAAGTATAGCAGGACTAGGTGGTGCTGTCACTGGTGGATGTGGGCTGTCGGCGGCGGTTTGCGGGGCCGCTGGCGCTCCCGGGCGGGCGGCGCTGGTGCGGATAGTTGAGTAGTCAGCATAGCCTCTGGGCTTGGCGAGCACCTGCTTACCGCCGGCTCGGTTAGTACGGTCTATAATTTGCACAGCGTCATCGCTCGCTGCCTGTGGCGCAGCCGGCTGTGGTGCGACCGGATTCATATGCCAATAGCTTGGGGCGGGTACCGGCTGCGGCTGTGCCATCTGGTCGACGATCTGCTGCCGATGTTCGCCAGCGGATTGAGTCATCAGGATATCAAACTTCTGGGCGACCGGATTGTTCTGCACATCGAATATGTCGTTCGACGCCGATTCATCATAGTTCGGTACGTCTTGCGGGAAGCTCGTCTGATCGATCAGCCGGTCAGAATCACTAGCCCCTGCCATGATCGATGGCCGCGTGTAATATCCGAGCTCGATGTTCTTGATAGCCCAACCGCGGCTGTCGATGGTGTCAGCCAGGGCCTTCAGGCGGTCTTTCACTTCATCGGGCGTCAAGTTGCTGGTGTAGGCCCGCTTGATCGTCCTGGGTACGGTAATCGTCACCAATTGCTTGGCACCGCTCTGGTTCCAAATGCGTTTGCGCGGCTTAAAGAAGAAGCGCACCTTTGCCAATGCCCAGACCTCAGTTGGTTGCTGTTTGCTCCAGGGGAACGCGAAAAAAGCGCCGAAGGCGATGAACGGTAAAAATACGAGGGCTAAAAACGGGGCGTGCTTAGCAATGACAACAACCGACAGATAGATGCCCAGCGCCGCAATCGCGGCATAAATACACTGGCGTAGCGTCAGGGGTCCGACGAGGGTGTCTTCGGCCTCAATATCCTGGAGAACTTTATAGGTTGCCATAAGTTATATCTATTATAACTCACAGCCGGTTATTCAAACAGGACTAGGAGCGAGTGCCGCGAGCTTTGGCAGCTTTTTCTTCAGCTAGGACTTCGAGACAGTCTTCGCGCAACTTCAAGATATCTGCAGCGGTCTTTTGAACCGCGCCCGACAGGAACTTTTCGCTTTTACGACTGACTACGGCCATTTTCACGAGGTCAAGGAATATCTTTCCAGCATCCTTTTTGATTTCGGAATCGTTCATGAGTGTTGACCATAATGAATCACGCTTTTCAGCCGGCATACCCTGGATGGCTTCAGTGGTAGTGTAGCCCTGCTGGCGTGCTCGCTCGTCGAAGTATTTGTGCTTAACGAGGGTATTGAGGATGTCAGGAACAGAGGTAGACGAAAGTGCGACAGCGGGGCGGTTGCTGTATTTACCAGCAACAAGCTCCAGGCCAATCACGAATGTTTCAGAAGCGACCATTTTGACCTTGTCCCAGTATTCACCGCGCTTAGCTTTTTTCTCAGCGGCTGGATCTGCTTCAGGAGCACCGACAGAGGTAATAGCAAAGACGGTTGGCTCTGCTGTTGATGTTGATGGCGCAGGTGGTAACGGAAAATCAACAACTGGTGACTCAGGAGTAGGATCGGTGCTATTGCCCCTGTTGGCGTTGAGATCATGCAGATATTTTAGGAAATCCCTAACCTTGCGAGCATGCTCGGCACCTTCAGGGTCGACATATGTGCCGCCTGGAACGCCAGCTTCAAAGGCTGGGGCCGCAAGACCGGTTGAGGGAGTGGCCGGTGGAGTTGACCCAGGAGCTGCGGTAGGTCCTGTGGTTGCCGGGGCGTGGCCGATCTTATTGCGGATCAGAACACCGGCTAAGGCTTCCTGCATTCTTTTTTCTTGAAAAATGCGGTCTTTTAGGGTGTAGGGCACGGCGAATTTGTGATACGGCGAAGTTTTGATTTTCGTCTCACTCTTCCATTGGAAAGCGGCGTCGTCTTCGACTTTATCAGACAATTTCGTGAGCGTCAGCGTTCGCTTTGGCTCATCGGGATCGGTCTCAGGATCAACTTGAACATGTAGCAATCGTGTAATGTTAGCACCAGGTTTAGATGTAGCTGGAAAGGCTGTTTCGCTCGCCGGAACGGGGTTTATCTGGTCTGCACCAACAAGCAATATGCTTCCGTCTTTGCGCAGCAGCGCCCGGCCTGTTTTGTGGTCAGGGTGATTCATGCCAGTAGTGATGAGCCAACCCTCTTCAGGAATGAGAGTGTGTACGTCCTGTGGCTTCTTCTTGGTACTCAGTCTAAACGCGGACACTTGTACAGTAGTGTCTTCGCAGATTTGCATGTCGGGTTCTTTTTTATTTTCTTTTAAGCGATCAGCCACGTAGCCTGACAGCCTAAGCGTGTACTCACGCTGGCGTTCCAGCTCGGCACGAGTTTCGGCTTCAGCAGTAGCCACTTTTGTAGCAGCTGATTCTGCCGCATCGAGAGGGGCTGTTAAACCATCGAATGTTGCTACGAATTCGGCTGGAGGTGCTGTTTCTGCTGGAGATGACATGTTTTTTATTGATCCTTAGATTACATTGACAATATAGCACTTATGCTACAAATTGTCAATTATATTCTAGGGTAATTATTAAGCTGTAGCCGGTTGGTTACGGCAGGTTCGGATCGTTCGGATTGCGAGATGTTGGCGCCAACTGAGCCCAGCGTACCTGGGCTGGCGTGACTGGCACCGCCCTTGTTCCGAAAGGTGCACCTGCGGGAACGGGCGGTGGAGTTACCTGACCACGGATGATGTTACGGACCGGTTCCATGTCGTTCATCATGCGGTTGACATGCTCCTGGACTTCTGGGCTGGCATAGGTCTTGCTATCGTCCAGTTGGCGGGCTTGAGCGGCAGTCTGCAGGACTTCGTCGTAGGCCGCAGCCTGGTCTTGCGGGGTGGTGGCGTTATTGTACCGCAGCCAGTTAGCCTGCATGTTGTCAGCGAGGCTCTGGGTGAGGTATTCAACCTGGCGCGGCTTACCACGCAGTAAGGTAACGGCATCGGCTCCACGGGCGGCGTGAACGGTTGCAGCGTGGAATGTAGCCATGTTGGGCCCTGCACCCGTGCCGGCGTCGCCCTGAATCTGACGCTGTACCAGACCGTTCATCGTACCAAAGCTTGGAGCCAGGTCGTAGCGGCCAGTCTGTTTAGCCTTAGCGTTCGCAAAGCCCGCCAGTCTGGAGCCGGTACCGGCGTTGCCGCGGGCGGCTAGGCTCAAGGTCTGGGTCATCTGCTCGATGTTATCGTAACCAGTACCAGTGTTGACCAGTTGCATAGCGGCGGCTTGTTGCTGCTTAGAACCGAATCCAATCGTGGCCTTCGCCTGGGCGGCAGCCGTGATGGATTCTTCGCGGCTCATGCCGAAGATGCGCTGCAGGTTAGCGGCAGCCTGGCCTTCACTTCTACCAACGGCTGCTGCCCGCAGGACTGGATCGTTTTCGGATTGGCTGATAAACTTAGGATCCTTCATGAATTCCATAGCTGCGCCATCGCGGTTGGCGTCCATGGCAGCAGCACCGCGGGCACCAAGTCCGAAGCGACCACCATAACCAGTGCCGATACCCTTAGTAATAGCGTTGACGCGGTTACCAGGGCTAATTCGCTTACCAGCGAAGCGCCCGTTTTTGATGGTGTAACCACGCTCTCCCCAGCGGTCGCCTGTCTTGGTGTCGTGCATGTTTTGGGCGACCCGGCCGGCACGGAATTTCTTGAGCCGGTCGAAGCCGCCGCGGTTGCGGTCGTTGACTGCACCGCCGACGAAGCGCATGGCACCACCGGCGAACCTAAAGGTCATTGGGATCAGGAAGTACGGCATAAAGTAAGCGGCAAAGGCGATTAGCTGATAGACACTTTGCGGTACGGTGTCGGATTTACCAGCGCTGGCAGTTACCGCCAACACACGGCCAGCCGCCAGGAATGACACGATGATCGGGAACATCATCAGGCCTTTTATAAGTGATTCAGACCACAGCTTCCAGGCACTATTTGTGTTCGGCAAGATGTAACAAGCGATGGCGATCGGTGCCATCAAGATAAGGACGATGATCAGAATTTGACGCAGAATCAGCACCAGGAATGCGATCATGACCGCTAAGGCCGCCGTAGCGACAAAGCTGGCAATACCCAGCGGGCCGAGGGCCCAGATCGCCGATGCTGATATGATGCTCAGGGCAACCGTGCTACCGCCACCGAGGTTAATATTACCGGTTTTTATAGTATGGAACGGATAGTATATGAGTTGCCGGACGCCGTCACCCAGGGCATTTGTCAGGTTTACCAGGAACTCCATAAGATACCAGGATAGTGATATGCCGATAATTGCTATGATAAGCCGCGGTAGTACTTTTTTGATGGTGTAGGCGTCGAGTATTTCCAGTCCGAGAGCCTGGGCAATGACCATGACCAATGCCGCGATCACCAGCAATGCCAAGGCGAAAACCCGGAACGACGACCAGGCGGTATAGTAGCCATGTCCGGTATCCGTGCCTCGATCAAAAATCGATGCCTGATCCACCGTCAATAAACTGTTAATTGCGTTATCCAGCTGGGCGATGACGGCGTTTACACCCTGCACGATCGGACAGAGTACCCAGTTGAGCGGGTTTTTTAAAGTACCACATTCCAGCTCCGGAGCACTAGAATCAGAGTTACCAGTCCCAGTAGAGCCACCAGCCAGCGTTATATATGTCGACAGGTCGTTGGCATAGGCTGGGTTGTTAAGATATGTCGCAATCGACTTACAGGCTAATCTACCGTCGGATGCGTTGCTGAACGCCAGTAGTCCGCGGCCAATACCGATAGTCTTGTCTTTGTATGAGTAGTTAATGACAGACACATTGCCCGTGGCCTCATCATAGAATGAGATATCCTTACTGCCGGTGTATTGCGAGCTCAGACCACCAGTGCTGGGGGTCGGGACGGCGTTACAGGCATTACCGGCCGTGAAGTTCTGGATCAGGATTGAGTAGGTAATGTAGTCTGGAGTGTCGCTTGGTATGTTGCCATGGAAGAGGTCTTTGGCAAGCCCTGCTTTCATAATATTGTTGGCATTGCTGACACTGCCCTTTGGATAGTAGAGGCCGCCTGAAATGGTAAATACCTGCTGAGCGAGGCCATAGATGTCATTGCTATTGCTGTAGCCGGCAGCATTCAGTAAGTTAGAAAACCAATTGCTACCATTGTTACAGTCCAGTGTTCCATCTTGAGGGTCGACATGGTGGCCGATGTTAACGCCGCCGCTACCTTTGTTAACAAACCACTTGCCAGCGGCAATATCAGCGTCGTTTAAGTGGGGATTAAATTGACAACCATCGCCAACGGCTGTCCAGAACTCAGTCCAGATCCGTGACTGGGCTGCGACGTCGTTGCCGGAGTTATCAAATGAGCCGATTGATTGGCTGAAGGGGCTGGCGCTCACCTGCTGTGGCAGCAGTACGGTGAAACCGCCCAGAGCAGTAATGCTCGCCAGCAGAAGTGCGATTAGGAATTTTGCTCGTTTCATCAAGGTTTTCATATTTGCCGAGATTGGCAGTCCCACACCGAAGGTTACTATTACTACGTAACTATACCATAACGGCATATATATTTAGAAGACTTTAAGAGAACTATATTATGTAATTTTAAAAATATATCTTATACTAAGGACGAGATAAGTAGCCGAAATCAAGTAACTGAGTTAAAATTAAACAAAGATGAAAAAGTTAATTCTTGTCGTACTCGCTGTCCTGGGGATAACCTTCACCACGGCGTTGCCCGCCTATGCGGCGACGACCGCACCCATTCCCTGCCAGCCTGGTAATACTGCCTGCTCGGTCGGTTCTCGCCCCGATCCGGCGACACTCGGCAAAGATTGTACTGTGGACAAGTGCGACATCATCAATCTCTACGTCGATCCATTTATCAAGTTCCTGACCATCATCGTGGGCATCGTCGTCACTATCGCCATTATCATCGGCGGCATCCAGTACTCGATGTCGGCTGGTGACCCGCAAAAAGCTGCCACTGCCAAGGGCCATATTCGGGCGGCAATCATTGCTCTCGTTGCCTACTTCTTACTGTATGCGTTTATTAAATTTCTCACCCCGGGAACGGGACTTGGACAAGGATAATATATGATCACGACAATCATGCAACAATTTGCTACCGGCGCCGGCTGTACCGAGCCGACTTTCTTCGGGTTGCACACCTGGTACCATTACCTCCCGCAAGAAAAGCCGGCTGATGGCTGTGGAGTTATCTTCGAACTACTCACCAAGGATAAGCCGCAACAATTTACCGGTCTGGACATCGCGCTTGTCGGGTTGGCTGTCATCGACGATTTACTCATAATTGCCGGTCTAGTGACTGTCGGCTTCATTATTTATGGCGGGATTAGTTACATGACCAGTCAGGGCGACCCGCAAGCTACCGCCAAGGCTCAGGGTACTGTCCAGAATGCGCTCATCGGCCTGGTGATTAGTATTATTGCGATCGCTGTTGTCCGCTTCCTGGGTAATAAGTTAGGACAGGTATGAACCAGCTAGTATCTCAGTTTGCCGCCGTCAAGATCGATATCAGCCCACTACCCAATGTCGTGGCCGATAAGCCTGAGGTTACGGCTGTTCTAGCGGTGGTATTCACGCTGATTGGTGCGATCTGTTTGTTGATGGTGACCATCGGCGGCTTCCGCTATGTCGCCTCGCAGGGCGACCCGCAAGCTACCGCCAAGGCAAAAGGCACGATTATATATGCCCTGATCGGCTTGGTCGTATCTATTAGCGCGGTCACTATCGTAACTTTCGTACTGGGAAAGGTGTAATACCTATGAAGAAATGGGCGCAGCGACTACTTATAACCCTCGGACTCGGGCTGACGCTCGCAGTCTCA
Organism: Candidatus Saccharibacteria bacterium UBA5152; assembly: GCA_002413755.1. Taxonomy (GTDB): domain Bacteria; phylum Patescibacteriota; class Saccharimonadia; order Saccharimonadales; family UBA4665; genus UBA4665. The sequence goes on from DHXQ01000012.1 coordinate 43,998, forward strand.
TCCGGCACTGCCTATGCCGCTACTCTGCCGACTGATCCGTTCGACGGAATACCATGCACCGACAAGCAGGTTGCCAAATCGACCGTCTGTCAGACGTCAAATAAGGGCACAGACCCGCTGTCGACTACGGGCGGTGTCATTCACCAGGTGACGCAGCTAGTAGCCATCATCGCTGGTTCCGTGGCTGTTATTGTCATCGTCGTAGCCGGTATCTCATATATTAGCGCCAACGGTGATGCGGAGAAGATAAAGAAGTCAAAAAATGCCATTATCTATTCCCTGGTCGGGCTGATTGTGATCATAGTTGGCCAGGCCCTTATAAACTTTGTAATCAGTAAGGTGTAACATATGAAAAAATATATAACTGGAATCCTCATTGCCCTCAGCCTCGTTGTCGGACTCGTTGCCTATAGCGCGCCTGCCTACGCTGCCAGTCCTATCGATCCCGCTAAGACTGCAGTTTGTGATGGCGTCAGCGGTCAAACTGGCGGCAGCTGCGGCAAGGGCTCTTCTGTCGACCTCGCTACCATTATTAAGGCTATCCTCACCGTCCTGAGTATAGTTGCCGGACTGTTAAGCGTCATTATGATTGTCGTTGCGGGATTCAAATATACAACCTCACGCGGTGAAGCCGCCGCCATTGGTAGCGCCAAGAACACACTTACCTACGCCATCGTTGGTCTGGTTGTTGTGGTGATGGCCCAATTTATCGTCCGTTTCGTACTGACCAGCGTAAAATAGTTATGCTTGCGTTAACAGCGATAAATGTGATATAAATGAAGTGAAATTGACATATAAGAAAGGTAATAAAATGTTTACAAAATTAAAACGAATCATTCTGACTGCTGCTGCAATACTCGCTCTAGGTGCCCCAGCATTGGTTCCAGCCGCTGTATACGCTGATACAAATACCCCAGCTACTGGAACTGACACTATCAAAGAAGGCGTCAACTGTGGTGCCGAGCTTAAACTCGATACTTCAACTGGTTGTGGTGCTGGTGTGGACACTGGTACTTCATCGCTTCAGAAACTGATTACTAACATCATTAACATCTTCTCTGTCATCGTAGGCGTCATCGCCGTCATCATGATCATCGTCGGCGGTCTGAAGTACATTACCTCTGGTGGTGAGTCCAGCAACGTGTCGGGCGCTAAGAATACAATCATTTACGCTATCGTCGGCCTGATCGTCGTGGCTCTGGCGCAATTCATTGTCCGCTTCGTGCTTACGAACACCAACAATGCTACTAACGGCGCGTAAGTAATTTACTTCACCCGTCCAATAAGATACCCGCTCACACGAGCGGGTATTTTTTAGTACCGGTAGCAACCATAAAAATATCCGCACCATGAGGTGCGGATATTTAGAATCACCTGATTGCTTGGTTTGTAGGCCCGACCTCTAGGGTTAGAGGATCTGGATCTTCTTGACGGTGTCTTGTTTGACCTTGCCGAAGCTAATGGTCAGGACGCCGTCTTTGAGGACGGCTTCAATCTCTTCTTCTTTGACGGGCACGGGCAGTGCGATACTGCGGGAGAATTCACCCCAGTAACATTCCTGCAGGAAGTAGTTCTCAACATCATCTTCGTTACCAGCGGACAGTGTGCCGCGGATAGTGAGAGTATTGTCTGAGATACTAACATCCAGGTCGTGCTTGTTGACGCCGGCGGTGCGGGCCTTGACGACCAGCTTCTCGCGGGTTTCGTAGACGTCGACGGCTAATTGGCCTGGTACGCTCTCTTCCTCGTCCCACTCGTCGGCTGGTGCGCTGGGCTGCTGCTGTGGTTGTCCACCACTCTGTTGGCGTGGGGCATCACCTAAGTCATCGTCGCCCAAGAAGGCGGCGGTTAATTCATCTTCTTCCATGAGTAGATCGTCGTCGCGTGATCGTCGCGGCATAGTGGTATCCTCCGAATTGTTATAAATGGGACGGGTCTGTCCCCTGTTGTCCAGATTGGCAAATTATTCCATTTCTGGAAGTGTCGAGATTTTTGTGTTATTAAAAGTATAGCTTGTATACATTACAGCTTGCAACAAGATATATCAGCATTTACAACACTTTAATCACAACAGTATGATTCTCGACTCACTATTAGCAGTCCTCGCCCCGCACGAATGCCTTGGCTGTAACACCGAGGGACGCCTCGTGTGTACCACTTGCCGGGCTAGTCTGGCCGTTCCTGACAAACGTTGTTATAAATGTCACGAACCGGGTCGCAGCATGGCCACCTGTGCTGTCTGCCGCCCCAATTCCCCACTTACCTCCGTCCAAGCCGCTACTCGCTATACAGGGGTCGGTAAGGAGTTAATCCACAAACTGAAGTTCGGCCGCGCCCGGTCGGCGGCCAGCGAAATCGCTGACATGATAGCCGACCGGCTCGGCCTCGACAGCCGCATGAGTGCCTACCGCGACATCATCATCGTGCATGCCCCCACGGCGACGAGCCGCGTGCGTACGCGTGGTTACGACCAGTCGCGGCTCGTCGCCCGGGCCCTCGCGGTGCGCTCCGGGATTCCTTACCACCCCGTGCTGATGCGGGCTGGTCAAAACAAGCAGGTCGGCTCCGACAAGGCGCAGCGCAAAACCCAAATGCTCAGCGCCTATTATCCAGTCTCCCTGCGCCGTATCCGCGGCGCGCACGTTCTATTGGTCGATGACGTCTGTACTACCGGTTCCACCCTCGAAGCGGCCGCCAGTGTCCTAATACGGGCGGGAGCTGCCCGGGTGGACGGGATCGTGTTTGCTAAGGCGTAACTATCGGCATCTCGTTTTGCTCAACCATAACAATATTGACAAAAAGCATAAGTACTGCTATTATGAAACAGTTATATCAAAAACTAAAGAGAACAAAGATAAACATGAGTAATACAATATTAGACCCAACTATCGTCGATCCAACTAAACTGTCGCCGCGTGGACCCCGCGTTGTCACTGCTTTGAGAGCAATTTTTGGCAAAGTCGTTGATAGTGCTGCCGCAGGGCATATGGAAGTTGCGCAACGTGACGCGGCCGGCTGGGTCGACCCCTCTACAGTCTCGGCTGCAAGCCTTAGACCGGCTCCCGCGCCGGCATTCGATGTGATTTCTGAAGAGCACAGCGGTGTTGCCGTGGCTGCTCCAGACACTGCGGGCGGCCAGCCGCCTCAGATCGCCGCTGGCGAAGCCCCGGCGCAGCCGGCTCCGTCGCCTATTGACCTGGCGCCGCACAATCCGGCATAGCCTAGCCCGCTCTATATAAAAAGACCCACTTTGCGGTGGGTCTTTTTTTGGCGGAGAGGGAGGGATAGCGCACGTTAATCCAGCCGCCCGCTACGCTGGGGGCTGTGACTTACGACCGAACCCTCCGTTCGCTTCGCTCACTTTTCGGGTTCAAATCCCTCCCAACAAGAAAAAACAGCCTACCTTGCGGCAGACTGTCTTTTCTTGGCGGAGAGGGAGGGATTCGAACCCTCGCTGGAACTTGCGCCCCACTAATGATTTAGCAAACCATCCCCTTCAGCCACTTGGGTACCTCTCCGTATCCGTATTGTATGTAGTGGCAACGAAATGTATTTTAACAGATAACGGAGAAGAAAGTAAGACTCGGTCATAATTTACGTGACGGCGGCTTCGCATCGACTGCAAAATTGTAAAAATAGCAATTGCATGATAAGGTACCACTGTTAAACGATACAAATATCATGACCGAACAACCTTCCACTCACCCAAACCATGACCGCCCAGTAGGTGATACTATCCGTCCCGATCCGCGGATCGAGCCGCTACGGTACGGCGCTGCCCTGGTCACCCGTAGCGTAATAGAAGCCGCCAACACAGAAGAGGGCGTCGGCGCGGTACCAGACTACCTGTACGGTGTTTTAGCCGATATTGAAGGCAGTGTACCGCCAGTGGAACGGGCTGCCGCCGTTCACCTGCTGGTGGCGGAACGGCGGACGGTGCTGCGCCAGGATCTCGCGGCCAGAGGCGACACGGTGCTTCGAAAGCTGGCAGCACATAATGAGACAGTCTGGGGTGGAATGCAGCGCAATCACCGGACAGCCCACGCTGTTGTGTTGAACGGCGACCTCCGGCCGCTGACTGTGTACGCCAGGACGTTCGCTGGCTGGCAGGCTGCTCAGGAACAGCATACGAATGCCTATCTCGAGGCGCTGGCTTCGACCGCTTCCCAAGACCAAGCGCTTAAGGACGCCCGTAGTACCGTCGACCCAGCGTACGAAGGCGAATCCGCAGACCTGACACCGATGTTTGACGAAGCCACCCTGATAGCCGTTGCCGGCATATTAGTGGCGAAGATTGCGCAAGCTCAAGCTGATGTGCTTGATCCAGCTATCGCGGTAGCACTGCTGGTAACGCAGGCTCCCAACCGGTCCGAGCTCGAAAAGCTTAAGGCTCAGGCGGCGTTTACGAGACGGTATGCTGAATTTATAAATTCATCCGCTAGGAAAGTTGCTGCTGTAGTCGAGCGATCCGTCGGTACTCAGACCGTCAGCAGTCCGGGCCATGATATATTCTCAGAGGATGATCGCCAAGGCATCGCAGCCCTGCAGTTAGCGCATGATAGGCTGGGCACGGCAAAAG
>DHXQ01000002.1:0-3812 GCA_002413755.1 Candidatus Saccharibacteria bacterium UBA5152
TTCAGAGAATTGTCGTTGTGCGACTCAGCGGCAAAATGGACGACTATGTCAGTGTTGGCAACCAACTTATCCATCAGCTCAGCATCGCAGATATCACCGGTCACAAACTCGATCTTATCGAGAATAGGGGCCAGACTTTCGGGGTTGCCGGCGTAGGTCAGCTTATCGATAACCGTAATCTGATAATCAGGATAATTATTGAGCGTGTAGTGGACGAAGTTGGCACCGATAAAGCCAGCGCCGCCAGTGATAAGTATTTTAGTCATAAGGTCTATTGTATCCCCAGCTTGACGAGATGTCTGTTGTGTTTTACAGAATCATCGACTTAACTATTTTTTACAACATTTTCAACAGAGGTGTTAGGATGTGTAGCCATCCGGGTTTTGGGATTGCCAGCGCCAGCTGTCGGCACAGGCTTCGGCGATGGTCTTCTCGGCTTTCCAGCCGAGCTCTGCGGCGGCTTTGCTGACATCAGCATAGCAGCTGGCGATATCGCCGGGGCGGCGGGGTTCGATCTCGACGGGCAAATCTTTGCCGCAGGCCTGCTCAAAGGCTTTGATAAGTTCTAATACCGAAGTGCCTTGGCCAGTACCGAGGTTGTAAGTTTCGGCAGCGCCGACTGCTGGCATGTGCTCAAGCGCTGCCACGTGGCCGCGGGCCAGGTCGACAACGTGGATATAATCGCGCACGCCAGTGCCATCCACGGTGTCGTAATCGTTGCCAAAGACGTGGATTTTGTCACGCTTGCCGACGGCGACTTGCGACACGAAGGGCAGGAGGTTGTTCGGAATACCCTGGGGGTCCTCGCCGATCAGGCCCGATTCGTGGGCGCCGATCGGGTTGAAGTAACGCAGCAGGCTGATTTGCCAGACCGGTTCGGAGGCGGACAGGTCGCGCAGAATATTTTCGATGATGTACTTGGTCTGACCGTAGGGATTAGTGATGCCTGTGCCGACCTCTGAGGTTTCCTTGAGCGGCAATTCTTCGGGGGTGCCGTAGACCGTTGCCGATGAGCTGAAAATTAGCCGATGAATGCCGTGGGCGGCCATGACTTCGCAGAGGGTCAGCGTGGAATCGAGGTTGGTTCGGTAATACAGCAGGGGCTTGGCGACCGATTCACCGACGGCTTTGAGGCCGGCGAAATGAATCACGGCGTCAAAGGGATAGTCGTCGAATACTTGACTGAGGGCGGCGCCGTCGCAAACGTCCAGCTGGACGAATGGTATGGACTGGCCGGTAATCTTTTCGACACGCCGCAGTGATTCTTCGGAGCTATTGACGAGATTATCGACGACCACCACTTCGTGGCCTTTGGCCAGTAATTCGATGGCCGTGTGGCTGCCGATGTAGCCGGCACCGCCGGTGACGAGAACGCGCACCGCTTAGGCCGCCTTGATGAGCGCGGTTACCTTGGCAACGATTTCGTCGAGCTCACTTTGGGTGTCGGCTTCGGCGACCAGGCGTAGCACCGGTTCGGTGTTGCTCATGCGGACGTTGAACCAGGCGCCGCTCTTCAGTGTGACGGTCAAGCCTTCCAGTTCGTCGTGCTCGTCATCCGCGAAAGCGGCCTTGATGCGGGCGATGGCGGCCGGTTTGTCAACAACTTCGAAGTTGGTCTCCGGGATGGCCGGGTATTTGGTGTATAACTTGCGGATCTCCGACAGTTTCATATCGCGCAGCCCGGCGATGTACAGGCCGATGACGGCGGCGATCAGGCCGGAATCGGCATAGAAGTTATCGCGGAAGTAGAAGTGGCCGGCCAGCTCGCCGCCGAACGGAGCGTCTTCTTCACGCATGACTTTCTTGATGAAGGAGTGGCCGACCTTGGTGCGGACGGGCTTGCCGCCACGGCCTTCGACCAGCTCTTTGATGCTCTTGGTGACGCGGGCGTCGTACAGGATTGCTGATCCAGGGAAGCGGTCCAGGAAGTATTCGGCCAATAGGGCGATCATGACACTGCCGGGCAGGACTTCGCCGGTTTCGTCGACCAGGAAGGCCCGGTCACCGTCACCGTCGAAAGCGATGCCGCCGTCCAGTTTGTTGTCTTTGATGACCTTGATCAGGTCTGTCAGGGTTTCAAACTTCAGGGGATTGGCTTCGTGGTTGGGGAATGTCCCGTCCAGTTCGAAGTACATCTCGGTGACTTCCCATGGTACATACGGCTCGATTTCCGGGAAAATCTTGCCGGCCATGCCGTTGCCGGCATCGACGGCGATACTGAGCTCCTTGAGTTTATCGACATCGACGAACGACAGCGTGTGCTGGATCCAGTCCTCGACAACATCCTTAGTCGCGATGGCGCCTTTGGTTTCGGCAGTGGTAAATTCACCCTTGATCACAGCATCACGGATATCGTACAGGCCAGTGTCCTCACCAATCGGCCGGGCGCCTTCGCGGCACAGTTTGATGCCGTTGTAGACGCCGGGGTTGTGGCTGGCGGTGATCATGGCGCCGCCGGCCAGTCCGTAGTGGCCCACCACGAAATAGATCATATCGCTGGTAACTTCGCCGATGTCCCAGACATTGTAGCCGGCGGCCCGGACGCCTTCGATCAGAGCATCGGCTAACTCACCGGAATCGGGGCGCATATCGCGGCCCACGGCAATGACAGGTTTGGTGTCGCTTTTTGGCAACCAGTTGCCAAAAGCCTGGCCAATTTTACCAGCGACGTCTGCGGTCAGCTCAGTGCCGACCTTACCACGAATGTCATAGGCTTTGAAGATGTTGGTAATAGAATCGTTTGCTGCACTCACGGGGATCCTCCAATCGTTACTGCATTTACTATACCGCATCCCGCGAAGTATTTGCTGTGCAGGTCTGGTATCATAAGGTTCTATGAAGATTATCGTTACCGCCGGCGGCCAGGGTACCAAAATGTGGCCTTATAGCCGTCAAGACAAGCCGAAGCAGTTCCAGCCAATCATTGGTGATATTTCCTCGTACGAGCACACGATCAACATTTTACTGAAGCAATACACGCCCGAAGATATATATATCTCGACCAAGCGCCGGTTTATCAAATACGTCTCCGAGCAGTCGCCGCGGATCCCCCTCAAAAACTACATCGTGGAGCCGGATATTGCCAGGGACCGCGGGCCAGCCGAAGGTTTAGCGTTTATGCGGCTCAGCCTGAGCCATCCGGACGAGCCATTTTTTATCGTCCAAGCGGATTGCCTGCGCGAGCCTGAGGATAAATTTCTGCAAATGATCACTGAGGCTGAAGCTTTGGTAACCCAACACAAAAAGCTGGTAACCGGCGGCATCAAAGCGACCGAGCCTAATATGGGCGTGGATTACTTGCGGCTGGGCGAACAAATAGCCCTCAGTCAGGACACGAGTGGCGAAGCCTTTATGATCGAAAAGTTCCTCTTCCGGCGGACCAATTTACGCGAAACCCGCAAGCTGGTGCAGAATTTTCACGTTGTCGCCCACTGCAACCACATGTGCTGGTACCCGGACCTGGCGCTCGAAGCCTACAAGCAGTATCGACCCGATTGGTACGACCTTCTGATGAAAATCAAAGACTGTATGGACAAGCCGGGTGAGAGTGAAGCGATTGAAAAGCTGTATGCTGAGATGGAAAAAGGCCCCACCGAAGAAGTCACGACCCACGTCATGAACAGCGGCGAATCGATGGTCATACTGCTTCCCTACCAATGGACGGATGTTGGCACTTGGGGCTCAGTCTACGAATTCTTTGAAGACGGCAAGGCCAACTACGAAGACGGCAATATTGTGGCGGTTAACACCAGCGGCTCACTGATCAAAAGCAGCAGCAAGCGAAAACTGGTCGCCGTGGCCGGCATGAAGGA
>DHXQ01000002.1:4081-6519 GCA_002413755.1 Candidatus Saccharibacteria bacterium UBA5152
TCGAGCATCTGCTGGAGGTCTTTGGCGATGACTTCGTTTGAGTAGAACTGGTCGTATGTCTTGCGGCCAGCGCGGGCGATGGCCGGCAGTAGGTCTTGATGATTGTAGGCCCAGTCAATTTCACGGGCGATGGCTTGGGCGTCGCCTTGGGGGACGACCAGCGCATTGACGTGATTGATGAACTTATCAGTATTCTTGTTGGCGCCGATCAGGGCAACATTGCCGCTGGCGAGGAACTGGAAGACTTTGCCGTTAATGACGTGCCGGGATTGGAATGTCTGACCGAACGGTCCGGCGATATTGACAGCCGAGCCAGCGACAATTTCCGGCAGCTCATCAAATGGTACCCAGGCGCGGTACTCGATGCGAGCGCCGTTTTGGATGGCCTGGTACTTTTCGGTCTTGCCGGCGATCAGAAATGAAATATTGGGATTGTCTTTCAGGAGTTCAGCCGCCCTGAGGACGTACTGCGGACCATGTAATGGCAACATGTAACCGTAGAAGAAGACTCGGAATGGCTGCTGTGCACTGCGCTGGACCGGTTCGCGGTAGGTGAAGGCTGATTCGTCGGTGCTGACGGGTACGACGATGTACTTGTTGCGGTCAATGCGGCTAATGCCCGACGAGACGTCGGCGTGCGACTCCGTGTCGGCTAAGATGAAGCGGCAGGAGTTGGCCCACAGGCGGTAGCCCCAACCGAGCAGCTTGGCGCCAAAACCTCTGAGCTTTTTGTGCTCGTAGACGAACCATTCGACGGCATTAACCAGCTCGTCGAAAACCATCACCTTGCCCATGGTGAGGATGCGGACGATTGGCAGCATTTCATAGCCGCGGAAGGTCAGAATGTATACATCGGGCTTGCGGGTGAGGCGGACCTTGATAATATCGCGGATAACTTCCAGGTAACGCTTGGCGCCTTTGGCGGAATTTTTGATAACAATAACTTCGGTACCAGGGATGCTGGCGAGGGCAGCACGCAGGGCGCGGGCGCGAATGTAGTCAGGGTCACGGTAACAAGTGATAACGGCAATTTTCATAAGCAGTGGTCGCTCTCTTAAATGTATTAAGTTTTCGGTTATTTTACACTATTTTGACTAATTAGTCTATAACCGGCTCGTCAGTTTTGAAGATCCGGGTCTTGTAGAGATAAAAATTCCAGATGGTCGTAATGCCGAGTGCTAAGGTTCGGGTAGCAACCGCCGGCAAAACGTGTCTCAGTAGGTCGGTGACGAGCAGCGTAAAACCGAAGTTAAACAATACGAGCAATGTGACAGCGGTGATTTGCGGGATCAGGATGCGATGGTGGGTGCGCTTGTCGCCGAAGGTGACGAACTTGGTCAGGATAAACGAGGTAATCAGGCCGAGCCAAAAGCTGAGTGCCACAGCGACAAGTGCACTGGCGTGAAACTCGTACTGCGCAACGAAGATGATTGCCAATTCAAACAGGTAGACCGAGCCGCCGATGACCAGGTAGCGACCAAACGGCTTGCTAAGTAAGTCTTTGGTAAATTGGACCGGGTCGGTCAGGACCAGCTTAGGGTTAATATCAAGTGCCATTCTGCGATCAGTATATCAAAATTAAAATGCTTATGTTTATTTCGAGAGCAGAGAACTACTAGAGGGTTAAAGTTTAGGCACAGGCATTTCGCCGTTTTCGAAATGTAACTAGAAAGTTACACTATCCCCTCTGTCATGAAGTAACCACCTGGTTACATTTCGAAAATGGCAGATTGGACGGTTTGAGAACGCCGAGCGGATTATTCGACCGTAACAGATTTGGCCAGGTTGCGCGGGCGGTCGACGTTGAGGCCTCGGCTGACAGCGATGTGGTAGGCAAAAAGTTGCATCACGATGGCCTGCAGGATCGGGGCGGTTTGCTCCATTGTGGCTGGAATGTAGATGACATCATCGGCGACCGTAGCGACGGAAGTGTTGCCTTCGGTTGCGATGGCGACAATTGGGCCTTTGCGGGCGCGGATTTCCTGCATGTTGGAGAGGGTTTTTTCGAGCATTGGCGAGTCGCAGGCTAAGACAAATGTCGGGAAGTTTTCATCGATCATGGCCAATGGGCCGTGCTTCATTTCGCCGGCCGGGTAACCTTCGGCGTGGATCAGGGTGCATTCCTTGAGCTTGAGGGCACCTTCCAGTGCAGTTGGCGCCCCATAGCGCCGGCCGATAAACAGGAAGTCGCGGTAATCTTTGTATTTCAGGGCAATCTCTTTGATGTGGTCAGCCTGGTCGAGGACTTTCTGAGCCTTGTCTGGCAGGTTTTCCAGCTCTGTGAGGAGCGGCTTGTAGAGTTTGGTCGAGCCATTGTTGATACTCAGGGCGATCAGCAGCAGGACGGTCACCTGGGCGATGAAGGCCTTGGTGGAAGCGACGGCCTGCTCCGGACCGGCATGGCAGTAGACGCCGGCGTCGGTCATGCGGGCGACGCT
>DHXQ01000002.1:6813-15048 GCA_002413755.1 Candidatus Saccharibacteria bacterium UBA5152
TGGACTTCGGCCGGAATGCCAGCAATCTCTTCAAAGTAGTATTCACCGAGCATGCCGGCGTACGAGGCGGTACCGCAAGCAGCGATGACGATGCGGTCGATGTATTTAAACTGCTGCTGGACGTTTTCCAAGCCGCCAAGTTTGACGATTCCCTGCTCTGCCCGGACGCGGCCGAGAATGGCAGAGCGGATAGTGGCGGGAGCTTCGTAAATTTCCTTCAGCATGAAGTGCGGGAAGTCACCAAGCCGGGCTTCTTCCGCGTCGAAATCGAGGATCTCGGCGACGCGCTCGACTGGCTCATCCTTTTTAAGGTTGAGGATGGTGTATGAGTCGCGGTAGAGGACGGCGATATCATAATCTTCCAGGTACAGTACCTTACGGGTGTGCTCCATGATAGCGGTCGGGTCAGAGGCCAGGACGAAATCGCCGTCGTTTCCAACGCCCACCACCAGTGGGCTCGACAAGCGGGCGGCGTAGAGTGTGTCCGGTTCGTCGGTCGTGATAACGGCAATTGCATAAGCGCCACGCAGGTCGCCAAGCGTTTGTTTGAAGGCGTCGATGAATGTATCGCCCTTCTTATAGTAATAATCGATCAGATGCGGTATGACTTCGGTGTCAGTGTCCGATTTAAATACGTAACCCTCTTTTTGAAGTTGCTCGCGTAGTTCAGCGAAGTTTTCGATGATACCATTGTGGACGACAAAAATCGTCTGAGCAGTATTAGTGTGGGGGTGCGAGTTGGCAATGTTTGGCTGGCCGTGGGTGCCCCAACGGGTGTGGCCGATGGCCAGCGGTGCCGAGGCCAGCTTTGATTCTTCCACGAGCTTGGCCAGTCCTTCGACGCGGCCGACCTGCTTGAGTAGTGTGCCGCCATTCTCGTCGATCAGGGCAATGCCAGCCGAGTCATAGCCGCGATACTCAAGCGCCTGAAGCCCAGCGATCACGATGTCCGCTGAGTGTTTCGGACCAATATAGCCAACAATACCGCACATATTGACAGTACATTATCATAATATTTACAGTTTGTAAATTATGTATGTTGTCAATATTATGACGCCAAATAGTCCTGAATGACTTTTTGTAAGTTCGTGCCAAAATTCTTGACTGAGTACTGCTCGGCCGACTGTTTGATGGCCGCGCTGTCATATTTTGACGACTTAAAGCTTTTGAGGGCCTGCGCCAAGCTGTCGACGGTTTGCTCGTCGAAGAAGGCGCCGGTTTTACCCGGAGTGATGTAATCCAGGGCGCCGCCGGCCTTGTAGGCAATCACTGGTGCGCCAGCACTTTGCGCCTCGACGGCAGTGATGCCAAAATCGTCAAGGTTTGGGAAAATAAAGGCTTGGGCCAGGTGAAAATGATGAGCTAATTGGGCGTCGCTGACATTGGTCAGGAAGCGGATTGATTGGCCTGCTTTGGCGGTCAGATTGTTGTGCTCCGGGCCGTTGCCGATGACCGTTAACGGTAAATTGAGCCGCGAACAGGCATCAACCGCTAAATCGACGCGCTTGTAAGGCGTCTGCCGCCCGGCAATAACAAAGCCAAATCGTTCGCGGCCAGTCTCGCCTTCCTGGCTGACGAAGGTCTCGAAACGCTTGGTGTCGACCGGCGGGAACACCACGGTCGAATCGCGGCCGTAGTATTTTTTGATGTCAGTTTGGATGTGGGTGGAATTGGCGATGACATAACCGGGCTTTTGGGCGATGCGCCAGTCCCATTTACGCATTGGTCCAACCAGCAGCAGTAAACCAATCTGTGCCAGAGGGTTAAAGACGCCCATACCAGGGTGCTTCATATAATCGTCGAAGCGGCTCCAGTAGTAGTGGGTCGGGGCGTGACAGTACCAGATAACTTTGGTCTGCGGGCCGGTTTTGACGGCCTTGGCTTCGGCGCTGCTGCTGACCACGACCAGATCGTAGGCACTGAGGTCGAGTTTGCGAAAAGCGCGGGCGCGCAGCACCGGCAGGAATTTCTTCAGCTTCTTGGGCAAGTGCTGTAACCACGTAGTACGGACGTCAGCGTCCTGAAACCAAGTGTCGCCGTACCAGATCTGGGGATTTTTGTCGTACTGCGAGGTATAGATCGGTGCCTTTGGAAAGAGCCGGTGCATTTCCAGCACGACCCGCTCGGCGCCGCCGGTGCCAGTTAGCCAGTCGCAGACGATGGCGACCTTGAGCGATTGCAAATCAATGGCTGGAGCAACTGCTTGTACCGCGGTCTTTTTGGTAATCTTCTTGGATTTTTGGCTGGAACGGCGTGGACTCATAGTTCTATTGTAGACGCCCCCGTTGAGTTTCGACAGTCGAATAGCCCGGTGGTGAATAAATTACATCACAAGACACGTCTCATTAACCTGTATATGGTTGACAAGCTAGGGAGAGACATCATAATTCACAGCAGTAATGAATGCTCGGGCGCAAAAAATCAGGATCGGTATAGCTGGCACTGGCTATATCGCTCAAGCCTTGGCAGCACTCACGGCCCAGCTCGACGATATTGAGCTCAAGACAGTCTACACGCACCGCCCGGTGACTGATATTCGCGATCCGGCTTTATCTTCAGTACTGCTTACTAATCAGCTCGACGAGTTCCTGGAATCAATAGATTGTATGGTTGAATGCAGTGGCGACGTGGTTCGCGGAACCGATACGGTATTGGCGGCTTTTGCGCGCAAGCTTCCGGTGGTCACGATGAACGCAGAGATGCAGGTGGTTTCCGGAAGTTATTTATCATCTCGCGGGCAGATCAGCGAAGCGGAAGGCGACCAGCCAGGCTCAGAGGCAGCTTTGTGGAGGGAATTATCGCAGATGGGGTTTAAGCCGGTGGTATTTGGTAATATCAAAGGCTTTCTGAATCACAATCCAACCGCAGTGGACATGGAGTACTGGGCCGCCAAAAGCGGCATCAGTATATCGCAGGTCACCTCATTTACAGACGGCACCAAGGTACAAATTGAGCAGGCTCTGGTAGCTAATGGACTTGGTGCGACGATCGCTCAGGAAGGCCTGGCAGGATTAAATGCAGATAATCTAAACGAGGGCGCCGAAAAATTAGCGCAGTTGGCGCCATCTAGCAAGGCGATCAGCGATTACTTGCTGGCGCCCGGCCTGCCGTCAGGCGTTTTCATCGTTGCTACTCACGATGAGTCGCAGCGCAAGCAGCTTGCTTATTACAAAATGGGAGAAGGGCCTTTCTACACTTTCTTGAGAGCCTTTCATATTTGCCATATGGAAATTCCTAAGACCATTCGCGAGATTGTCCGGAGCGGTACTATCCTGCTCAACAACGGCCGGAATCCGACCGTCAATGTTGCAGCAATTGCCAAAGACCACATACCGGCCGGCACGCAGATACATAGAGCAATTGGCGGCACCTACATTCGGGGTGTTAGCGTACTTATTAAATCAAAACCCGCGGCTGTACCGATCGGCTTACTCCAGGACGCGGTTATTTTACGCGCGGTTGAGCCGGGCCAGATGCTCACATTTGATGATGTAGCCTTACCCGATTCCAATGCTCTGACGGCATGGAACGACGTACTACTCCATGCCTAGTGCGATACCGCGTTTCCTGGCCGACACGTGGTGGTACGGCCTGACCGACCGGTTGTCCGACGTGGAATTTGAAAATCTGGCAGTGCTTCGCAAGAGCCAGGGGTTCACGGCCGTGCAGTTGGTTATGGGCATTCCACCTGAGGTTGGCCCGCTTAATAGTGCGGCACGAGGTGGTGGCGATGCAGCTTGGGATCTAGCGGGCAATATCAACCAGGCCTACGTTACGCAAGCAGTGTCCAGGCTGACAACACTGTCTCGACTGGCTTTGCAGCCAATTATATATGGTGCGTGGGGCGAACAGATAGACTGGATCGGTACGAGCAAGATGGAAAAATGGTGGGGAAGAATCGTCGACGATACGGAACACCTCGGACCGATCTATTGTTTGACAGGTGAGGCCGATAATCGCCTCCGAAATCCTAAAGCATTACTCCCTGACAGGTCGACTGACGATTTGCTGCAAACAAAGTTGTTGCGGATGGTGCCACTCCGGACACTACTGCTTCGGACGAGGCCGGAGGATACGAGCGGGCTAAGAAACCGAGCTGAAAAATGGGGAAAAGTCCTCAACTTTTTGTCCAGCAGAACCAAGCAGCCGATTATTTGCCATACGACGCCGGCGATTTCCAGCCGCCAAGCGACGCCCTGGCCGGAAAAGCTGGCCGCCACGACTGTCCAGACAGGGCATGATGCGGCTAGTCGGTACGCCTTGCTCCATCTATCGCTCGAAGCTGGAGCCGGCCCGGAACGACCATTTATCAATCTTGAACCATGGTACGAAGGCATACACGATTCATTTGGCCTCGAGGATCAGATATACGCATACTGGGTATCGGCTCTGGCTGGAGCCCAGGCATTCTGTTACGGAGCCCAGGGAATTTGGAATGTTGGCGACGGGCAGTTCCTGGGTCATTGGGGCAAGCAAACCTTTCAACAGGCTCAGACACTAAAAACACCCCAGTTACTCGGTGCTGGCCATCAATTATTAGCTTCCTGGACTCCCGTGCTGGAAAAAGGTACGACGACCTTCCAGGAGGATGGTAATAAACTCGAGCTTATTACACGCACCCATGGCGGCGAGTCTATATCATTTGTACCGGATATTGCCCGACTATCCCAGGCAATGTCCACGGATGAAACGTTTCAGATATACGACCCGCGGCAGGGTCGGGTCACTGATCAACTACCAACCGTCGGCCCGGTAGTTATTCGGCACCGTCGCGCTCTAAGACGACACGGATAGTTTTGACGATAATGACGAGGTCGAGCCAGAAGCTCCAGTTCTGGACATAGTAAATGTCCAGTTTGCGGCGCTCGTCGAAACTGATGTTTTTGCGGCCGGAGACCTGCGCCAAGCCAGTCATACCGGATTTGACGCTCAGGATAGTGTGGCGCTTGTCATAGACTGACAGGTCGCGCGGCACCAGAGCCCGCGGGCCAACGAGACTAATATCACCCTTTAGGACGTTGAAAAGCTGTGGCAATTCATCCAGGCTGGTGCCGCGCAAAAACTTGCCGATCCGTGTGATGCGCGGATCGTCCGCTAAGAAATCGCCATTGGCGCGGTATTGCACGGCCAGCTCGGGCTTGCCCATTTTGGCAAAAGCTTCTTCGGGCAACAGCCCATTGTAGGCGCGGTTCATGGAGCGAAACTTGAAGACCTTAAATTCGCTATTAAAGCGGGTGAGGCGGATTTGGCGTAAGAATACAGGACCGCCATCCGATAATTTGATGCAGACGGCGAGTAGCGCAAATAGTGGCGACAATACGATGACGGCAATTAACGCCACGATGAGGTCGAAGATTCGCTTGACCACCCGACCCCAACCAATGAGGGCAGTTTGGCTGACCGCAATGACTGGAATGGAGCCGCGGAACAGTTCGACGTCCAGATTACCAACAAACAACTCGGAATTGCCCGGCACAAACCGAAAGGCAATATGATTAGCCTGGGCATATTCCAGTAGCTCGCGGTTACGCGATTCATCGGAGTACAGCTCAGTTTGGATGATAGTATGAATCCGCTGTTTGATATGCTCCCGGGCGTCATGCAGCGTGTGGTATATCGGCGTATTCTGGTGATTGTCAAGAGTGTGGTCGGTACCGATAACTCCAACGATGATGTAGCCGGAGCGGCGACTATTGTGTAGTAGATCGACCAGCTCGGCGGTCATGGCGGTGTTGCCGACTATCAGGACGTTCTCGAGACCTACCCGGATACTGAAGAGTTCGGTCCGGATGATTCGGGCAATGTTGCGGAAGATAACCAGGAACAAGAAGGCCAGGCCAAAGCCGTAGATCGGAACTAATTTTGCTGGGAAGAGCGGCTCGTTGCTTAAGAAGCTCAGGAAGATTACGAATAGCAGGCCGATGAACGAACCGATCAGCAAGCGGCCCAGCTCAGTAAAGCGTTTTTCGTAAATCGCATTGTTGTAGAGGCCGAGCAGGGCAAAGATCAGAATCCAGAACGGCGTGACCAGAATAAAGATGTTCAGATAGGTGTGGGCTGAGACAGCGTGGGCAACAGGGATATCACTGACGCTGACGCGCAATACGAAGGCACCCGCAAAGGCGGCGATAAGCGCCAGGAAATCACCGACGATCAGGAAAATGTTATAAATTTGTGAGGCGTTGTTCTTCATAAATGCTAACGGTCGGCTACGAGTACAATATACTAGGTATTGTATCACTTATGAAATCCATAAAATCATCCGATCCCGAACCACAATTTGATCCGCTAGCCCGCTATCTCAGCATTATCTGCGCGGTTATTATTGTTTTATTACCGTTTCACGCCTTTCTAACCGTCTGGGCCGCCAGCCTTATTGGTCACTACACCGCCTTGCGTCTCTGGAAAGAAGTTTTGCTGGTCGTGGTCTTTGCAGGGGCGGTAATCGTGGCCGCCCGCAACCGACCCGAGTGGAGCGCGGTCCGTAAGATATTCGGTTCGACGGTACCCTGCTCGCTGGCTAAGCTGTACGGCGCACTCTGTGTATCAGCGGTTGTGATCGCCTACGCCGCCGGCGGAGTGACATTCAAGGCGGCAGTCTTCGGCCTAATCCTCGACCTGCGGTTCCTGACGTTCTTCGGGATAGTCTGGCTAGTGTCAGCGCACGGCGGCCAACTGATCTACAAGTATTGGCGCCCACTGCTACTGATACCGGCTGCCGCGGTAATTGTATTTGGGCTGCTGCAATTTACAGTATTGCCAGCGGACTTTTTGCGTCATTTCGGCTATGGACCGGACACAATTCCGGCCATCCAGACAATTGATCAAAAGGCCGCCTACCAACGCATCCAATCGACACTGCGCGGTGCCAACCCACTGGGTACGTATATGGTGTTGATCATTACCGCTGTCAGCGCACTATTATTGAAGAAGTCTAAGTATCGAGTCTGGTACGCGCTCGGTTTGGCGGCTGCTTGTCTGACACTGGCGTTGACCTACTCGCGGAGCGCCTGGATCGGGTCTGTTATAGCTGTCGGGTGGCTGGTATTCCAGGCGCTCCGCGCTAGTAAATTGCTGCGCAACGTACTGGTCACTGCCGCCGTGGCCGTGATGGCCTTCGCCGGGGTCGGGTATATGCTGCGTAATAATGACACATTCCAAAATACCTTTTTCCACACCGATGAGCACTCGCAATCATCAGAGAGCTCCAACCAAGGCCACTTTGCCGCGACGGCGTCTGGACTCAAAGATATTATCAAGTACCCACTCGGTAGTGGCACCGGTACAGCTGGTCCGGCCAGCCTCTATAACAATCACCCGGCCCGGATTGCCGAGAACTACTTCGTTCAGATCGGGCAGGAAACCGGCGTACTGGGCCTGGGCCTATTCATTGCAATCAATGTATTACTCGGCTTGGAGTTGTTGCGACGGCGTGGCAATCCGCTGGCGGTAGTACTGCTGGCAAGTCTGCTCGGAATTAGCTTTATCAACCTGCTGTCCCACGCCTGGACCGACGATACGATCAGCTACATTTGGTGGGGTCTGGCCGGGGCAGTGATTGCTGTGCCAGTCCAGACGGGTACGGGGGCAGCTAAGAAGAGATCTGAGCAATGAAAAAGATACCCAAGCCAACAAAGCGCCAGGCGGTTCAGTTTCTGTATTTTAATATGGGCGGCGTGTCGTTCTTCGTCCTCGGTTACGCCATATTTGCCCTGTTGTACGGGGTTATGCATATGCCATGGTGGCTGTCGAAGATTATTGCTGATGCTGTCGGCGCGACCTCGAATTACTTCATCCAGCGCTATGTCACGTTTCGCCTGGAAAGTCGGCATATTGATAGCCGGACATTGCTCAGCAAGTTTGGCATCCTGAGTCTGACCAATATCGTCATCGATTACGCCATCGTGGCTGGGCTCAATGCACTGGGTGTGTCGCCGTTTATCGGCCTGATCGCCTCGGCCAGCTTCTTTACGCTCTGGAAATATGTTTGGTACAAGCTGTGGGTGTTTAAACCTAAGCGCCTGCCGTCTGACGAAACTTGACGCGCTCACCAGACGCTATCACTTGACGCTTCAAGCGTAAGTACTACAATGAGCTTATGAACGAAAAGCAAACACCGGCGCCGTCGACACATACCGTTCGCCCCACCAAAAAGCAGCGTGATATTCTGACATATATCGAGCAATTTATCGCTGAACACGGCTACAGTCCCAGTTACCGTGAAATCATGAATGG
>DHXQ01000002.1:15380-21617 GCA_002413755.1 Candidatus Saccharibacteria bacterium UBA5152
AGCCCCGAGAACATTCTCAAGCTGGAAATTGTGCACGAAGCTACCAAGTTACTCGGCCTCGATGCGCTAGCTGATGAAACCAGCGCTAAACTAGCCGCGCTCCAGGCCAGACTGTCGGCCGACCAGGATTCACCACGCCTGGCTGCCTGAGTTCTATATACAAAACTACTATATCTAGCGTAGTGATCGGGTGATAGACTACTAGTAGTTAATAATTCACGCTGGAATCCGGTGCCTGCACTCTGTGTGTGGAAGTCCGGAACTGTGCCGCAACGGTAAGGTCTCTGACCAAGTCCGATACAGCTAGATAAAGTCTCCCGAGCAGGAGGGTCTGTATGCCCATCACATCTGAACGTACGCGCGGTTACGAGAGTGACTTCCAAAGCTTCGAATTCGACGACATGCCGCCGCCTGAGCAGCGCAAGAGTTTCGACCCGCTCGCCAGCGTCCGGATGTTTCAGGACGACCTCCGGAAGTTTGGAACGGTGCTACCCGAAACCCGCGATAGGGTGCGCGACGAAGAGCTGAGCCTGCTGTCGGAAGCGGTTGACCGGGCTTCGCGGACTGAATTTCCGCTGCATCGCATTGGCGACGACCTGACATACTTCAAGAATGGTGAATGGCGTTCGTATACGGGAATGCTGATCGTCGGTCTAGAGGTGGCTGACTTGGAAGCTGCCGTTGATCCGCGCAAGCAATTCCTGGCTGACGCCGCGGCTAATGACTTAGCTCATGGCTATGCGATGCGCAAGTTGCAACCAGGCCAGCAGCTGGTGTGGACGTCGCCTTACGACACGGACATCGAGGAGCGATACGGAGCTGATTTTATGAAAAAATGCGGCCGTTTTCCGGACCGCCGCATGAGTTTTATATACCGCGCCTACTGCGGCGAGACAGGTGATGTAATCTTGGAGTCGCAGTCACTGGACGGTGGCGACCTGGAGGCGATCGCGGCTGCGGTTGAGCTGGCCGAGAATAATCCCCAGGCTGACATGGATGACATGGTGGAAGCGCACGACGCTGTACTTATGCAAAAGCACGGCGGTGAGTTTTATGCTGGCCGGCGCGACGCTGAGATTACCGAAAACGCCTGGAAGCAAATTCTGGCGCAGGATGACTTGGTAAATTTCTTCCTCAACAAGCTCGAAGGACTCGCCGGCGAGCGACTGAATGGTGACCAGATGGAGCTGGCAGTTAAACGTCATATGTATGGTGCCTGGGCAGCATTCAAACAGCGGATTGATGGTAAGGCGCCGCCACGATACGCTAGCAGTACGGAGCCGGGCCATGTGACTATCATTGGGAATATGCTGCTCGAAGAAGAAGTCCGGTCGGCATTCAATCGGTTTGTCTCCGAAGGCCAGATGCTGGTTGGCTGCGGCGGCATGATTTCTTTTGCCCAGTACGAATATACAGTCATGCACGCCTCCGGCGAGGCCGTCGCCTCAGCCATATTTGGCAAGGACGAGGATAAGCTCGGGTCGCTCAGCTTCACCTGCCCAAGAGGTCATCACAACCGCCGCAAGCGCGGTCAGCCGCCCATCGCCGTGTGTAAGCGTTGCCTTATGGATGTCAGCTGCGGCATGAAAGACGCTGCCTAGCAGGTTATAATGGTGGTATGAATGACGATACAAATACTACCGAGCATGATATCTACGCTGAGCTGGTAAAAGAGCAGATACCAGAGCTGTTTTGTGATAACTGCGGCCACTATCCGATTGAACCGGTCCACGGCCACTTCATGTGTCCAAATTGCCACATGCCTACCAAATGCTGTGAAGGGATGGCGCTGAATGTCTAAATTAACGACTCCGCTCAGGATCGGTATCTTTGCCGGCAGCTTTAATCCGGTGCATGCCGGGCACGTAGCCTTTGCGCTGCAGGTTATGCAGGCGGCTGACCTCGACGAAGTAGTGTTCTTGCCAGAGCGCCGGCCCCGGCACAAGCCGAGTGTCGAGCATTACGCCCACCGCGTCGCCATGATCAAACGCGCCATCCGGCCGCATCGCCAGTTTTCAGTACTGGAACTGGTCGACCGCAACTTCACGGTCAGCCGGACATTACCGCAGCTGCAAGCGTTATTCGCCGGCCATCAATTGGTATTTATGATTGGATCAGACGTGGTGCCAAATCTGCCGCAGTGGCCCTACGCCAAACGTATGCTGCAGCAAGTTGAGTTGGCGGTCGGGGTTCGGGTCGGGCAAAACAGGGAAGATATTGCCAAGCTGGTCGCAGACTGGTCGATAGCGCCGATGGATATGGTGCTGGTCGATAGTTACGCGGCCGACATATCCTCAGCGCGTATCCGTCGAGCCTTGCGAGCCGACCTGAGCGCCAAGGGCTTGCTGGCCAGCGTCAAACAATATGCCCGCCGCGAATGGCTCTACGTCTCACCTGGCTCAACACTTAGTTAGCTGATTACTTCTTAGATTGCTTGGCGATTTCAGCGTCGATGACTTTGCTGAAGGCTTCGAGAGTGGCGTCTGGGTTACTGATCTTTTTGCCATTGATGAAGAAGGTTGGCGTGCTGTTGACACCGAGTTTGTTGCCTTCGGCCAGATCAGCTTGGACCAGGTTGTTAACCTTAGCGCTCTTGAAGTCAGCCTGGAACTTAGTGACGTTGAGGCCGAGGTCTTTGGCGTAAGTATTGAAGTCGCTACTCGGATCTTTGTCCGTGGTCCAGGTTCCGTAAGTGCTGCCCTGGGCAGTGGCGATCTGTTGAGCGTAGTTTTCCTCATAGAGTTTGTCGTGCATTTCCCAATATTTACCTTGCTGGTCGGCAGCTTCAGCCGCCCGGGCACCGCTAATAGCGTTCGGGTGGATCTGATAGAGCGGGAAGTTACGGAACTGGAAACGGATCTGGTCGTTGTACTTGGCAGCGACCTGTTTCATCGGGTTGTAGTACTGACCGCAGGCGGGGCATTCGAAATCGCCGTATTCAGTCAGGGTGATGCCGGCGCTGTTCTTGCCTTCGTAGTGGCTGGTCAGTGTGCCCTTCGATGAATCCGTTGATGATTTATTACGATTGGTTGCGAAAAACACGCCACCCAGAACAACCGCGATCACGACTAAAATTATCCAAAAACGTTTGTCCATGGCTTAGGAACTCCTTCTCATAGTATTATGTATAGTATACACGCCCGAAGTAACAGACAAGAGTAATAGTAGAGGGTGTAACTGAATTATGGTTGAATACATTATCGCATTGGTGCTCCTGGTCATCGCCCTGCTAGCTATTAGTCTGCGCAAGACGTATAGCTTTTTCCCGGTTCGCGAGTTGAAGCGCCAGGCGCGGAGCGGCGATCACGATGCGGCCGTGCTGTACCGTGCGGTGGCGTACGGCGGTAGTCTACGGTTACTATTGTGGCTGATTATCGGTGCGGTGGTTGCTGCCAGCTTCGTCATGTTGACTCTGACCGATGTCGTGCCGGCGTGGTTAGCCGGTATTCTGGTTGCCCTAGTGATCTGGTATGCCTTCGCTTGGGCACCGTCGAGCCGGGTGACCAGGATCGGCATCAGGATCGCCGTCATTTTAACGCCGCTGATTTCATGGAAACTGTACTACATCAACCGGCCGCTCGATTGGGTGGTGCGCACGGTTGAGCGCCACCGTCACGTCACGTTTCACACCGGCCTGTTTGAACGGGCTGACCTGATTGATCTCTTAGCCGAACAACGTAGTCTACCAGACAGTCGGATCACTCACGCCGAGCTCGACATCGTACTTCACGCCCTGAGTTTCGGCGAGAAGTCGGCGGCCAGTATCATGGTGCCGGGCCGCTACGTCAAAACTGTCAAGGAAACCGATGCCCTAGGCCCGATTCTGATGGACGAGCTCTATGACAGTGAGTTTTCGCGGTTTCCTGTGGTTAATTCCGACGGCCAGACTATTGTCGGCACGCTGTACCTGCGCGACTTGGTGGCCAGCCGTCAGGGTGGCCTGGTGAGAGATGTTATGAAGCCTTCGGTATTCTATGTCCACGAAACCCAGACGCTGTACCAGGTGCTCCATGCCTTCTTAACCACCAAGCATCAGCTGTTCGTAGTGATCAACAGCGACGAGCAGTACGTCGGCATTATTACTATCGAAGACGTCCTGGAACAGATCATCGGTCATAAGATCGAAGACGATTTTGACAGCTACGATGACCGCCGCGCGGTGGCCGAATACCCGAAGCGCGCTAACAACAGCGCCGGGCAGGCCGAAGCCGTGGAAGTGCCCCAGCCCGAGGCTGTTATCGCGCCGGAGCACGATGCCGAGGAAATGCCGGAATCGGAAGCTGTCACTATCGACCGCGACAACTAGTCAAAGTAATCAGTTCGTCCAAACACTTAGTTCTGAGTGTTGTAAATAGCCATTCTTAATGCTATAGATAGCACATGTCTTATGAATCACCTTCCGAACAACACCTTGCACTTACGTTGCTTGATGCAGTTCGTACTCAACAGACCAACCAGATTTTAGCTGATTTCGAACGTACGAGGGTTGAGGACGAGAAGGCACTCTCGAAAGTAAGCATGCCCGAAGCACTCAGGGCCCAGTCGATGCTATTTATCGAAACGGCCATCAAGCAGGCTGAAAGGCAAGAGAAGGCCAAGAGTCTACTCGGCAAGGTCGCCAGTCCTTTTAATAATCCACTACGCTTGCCGGGGATTGATGTGTTTTCGCAGCTAGGTCAGTATGTTGGTCACGAGAAGGTCTATCGCACACCGCTTTTATTGGGTACCGAACCTGAGATTATTGACGGTGTGAGCATGATCCAAGGTTGGGTTTTTGAAGCTGTTTGCTACCGGGCTGATGGCGTTCCCAAGGATAGAATTATGCGAATCCATCAAGCGGTGCAAGATACGGACAGCGGCCAGCAGGTCAGACGTGAGCTATACAATGTGTATCCCGAAGGCTCCTTATGGTCACCGAAAGTTGTTGTACATGCCGATGAATTTACGGAATATGAGAAAGTCGCGGCAGCGGCTCTGAAGGCCGAAGAGCCAGAGTTAGCCGCAAAAATGGCTAGATGGTACGAAACTGACTATGACACCTGCGCCAAAGACCCTGACCTACACACTCAAAAGTTCGACGATATGTGGAATAAAATTCATCACAAGACGTGGGACTATCCTGACGAGCTTTACATTATGCCACTTGGTTTAACGATGCAGGCTATCAAGGCTCTTGGTGCTAAAACAAAGCAAAAATGGTAAAATAACAGTGATGAAACAGTTTTCAGGCCAGTCTAACTTGAATTCACGGGTCGGTGCACGCTAGCCGGCGCTAGTTTGCATGGATTCGACCCCGCCTGCGCAGCTGCAATTACCACTAATCAGGACACTAAAATTTATGAGAACACTTACCAAAGACACTGTCGGTCAGGTCGGGCAACAAGTTACCGTCAAAGGCTGGGTCCAATCGCGCCGCGATCACGGCGGTCTGATTTTTATCGATGTCCGCGACCACACCGGCATCGCCCAATTGGTTATTCAACCGGAAACTGCCGAAGCTTTCGCAGCGGCCGAGCAACTGCGTGATGAATTCGTGATCAGCGCCAGCGGCCTGGTTCGCGACCGCGGCGAAGGTCTAAAGAATCCCAACATTCCCACCGGCGGTATCGAGATCAAAGTTGACCAGCTGACTATCCTCAACCGCGCCGATCCATTGCCAATTCAGATTCACAGCGAGTCAAACGAGCAGGGGTTGTCGAACGAAGAGCTGCGCCTGAAGTATCGTTATATCGATTTGCGTCGGCCCAAGATGCAGCAGATGCTCAAAAAGCGCGCTGAATATTTTGCCTACATGCGTAAATTCATGGAAGCCAATGATTTTACCGAAGTTGCAACGCCGATTTTGGCGAACTCCAGTCCGGAAGGTGCTCGTGACTTTCTGATTCCATCTCGTGTCCATGCGGGGAAGTTTTACGCCTTGCCACAGGCTCCACAGCAGTTCAAGCAACTGCTGATGGTCGGCGGTGTGCCGCGCTATTATCAGCTGTCGGCCTGTTTCCGCGACGAAGACCCCCGCGCCGACCGTTTATACGGTGAGTTCTACCAGCTCGACCTGGAAATGTCCTTCGTCGACGACGGTGAAGAAGTCCGTACTACCACCGAACCGCTGATCAAACAGCTGGTGACAGATTTTGCCGGCAAGAAGCTGCTAACCGAAGACATCCCGCGCATCCCATACGTCGAAGCCATGGAAAAATACGGCGTCGACAAGCCCGATCTGCGCTACGGCATGGAATT
>DHXQ01000002.1:21781-24164 GCA_002413755.1 Candidatus Saccharibacteria bacterium UBA5152
GCCATCAAGGACGGCGGGGCGGTCAAAGCCATCTGCGTCAAAGGCGCTAGCGTCCTCAGCCGTTCACAAATCGACAACTTTACCGAAATCGCCAAATCCGAAGGTGCCGGCGGCCTGGCTTACCTGACCTTCGAAGCTGGTGAGATCAAATCACCGATTGCCAAATTCCTAAGTCCTGAAGAAATTCAAGCCATCCGTGAAAAAACTGGCGCGGCTGACGGCGACATCGTCTTCTTCGGCGCCGACAAGCGACCGGTCATCAACAAAGTCCTCGGCCGCTTGCGTATCGAATTTGCCGACCACTTCAAACTGAAGGATCCGAACGTCGTCGCATTGGCCTGGATCGTTGATTTCCCATTTTACGAATGGGATGATAAACAGAACAAGCTCGACTTCGGCCACAACCCGTTCAGCATGCCGCGCGGCGGCGTCGAAGCCCTCGACGCGGCCGGTGATAGTACCGAAGGCCGCCTTAGCATCGTGGCTGACCAGTACGACATGGTGGCTAATGGTTACGAAGTCTGCTCCGGCGGCGTCCGCAACCACAACCCCGAAGTGCTCTACAAAGTTTTCGGCGTGCTCGGCTATGATAGCGCCTACGTCGACGCCAAATTCGGCGCCATGATTAATGCCTTCAAGTTCGGCGCACCGCCGCACGCCGGCTGCGCCTACGGCATCGACCGCCTGTTCATGGTGCTGATGAACGAAGAAAACATCCGTGAAATTGTCGCCTTCCCGAAGAACGGCTCCGGTGTCGACTTGATGATGAACTCACCCAGCCCAATTGACGACAACCAGCTCAAAGAACTCAGTATTCGCTCAACCGCCGGTAAATAAAATGTCTGAAATTAAAGTTCTTTTATCCGATTTAGACGGAACGTTACTAGACCACTGGCAGAACGAGGTATCACCGGCTGTTCAGGCTGCAATGCTCGCTGTGAAAGCGGCTGGCGTCGAAACTGTACCAGTAACCGGCCGTCCATACGAGATGGCAGAGCCAGTGGTGAGCGTTCAACCATTCGCTCGTTTAGGAATATTTGACGGTGGCGCAACCATTCAACATAACAAAACCGGTGAGATCATCTGGAAGAATTGGCTTGAGCCAGAGACAATTCGAGCAATTGTCGGAATTGTCGATCCGCACTGTTCGGCCATTGGTTATGAGCCGGGCTATCATCCGGAGAGGCGGCCTGGCGTTGACCTTGAAACGATCACGCTCGCTTGCTCCGGGGTCTTCGCGGTCATACCTAGTGTGGTGGCACCGCAGATATTAGACCAAATCGCGGCAATCGAACATATAATATGTTTTGGACAGCCAGGCCACGCTGGTCTTGAAGAGCAACATGTTCTACAGATCGGGCACAGAGAAGCTACAAAAGCCCATGCCATCGCTGTCCTGCTTGATATGATGGGCGTCGACAAAGCGCATACAGCGGCAATTGGGGATGGCAATAATGATGAACCGATGCTAGAATTTGCTGCTGAAACCTATGCCATGGGAAACGCAACCGATAGACTTAAAGCTGTCGCGAATCGTGTGGTCGCCGACTATGAACACGACGGCTGGGCCGAGGCTGCCTATGATATGCTCAGACGTCGTTTACTTGATGACTTCAGCGATCGCCGGCACTAATTCTGGATTGAAGACGCTCGGGACGATTTCCTCGGCCGTCGGGTTAGTAACTAAGCTGGCGATGACTTCGGCGGCAGCGATTTTGTGGGCATCGGTGATGGTGTTGACGTGGTGGTCGAGGGCGCCGCGGAAAATGCCAGGGAAGGCGAGGGCGTTATTAATCTGATTCGGGTAATCGCTCCGGCCGGTGGCGATTACCGCGGCGCCAGCCTGGTGTGCCTCGTCGGGCATGATTTCGGGGTCGGGGTTGGCCAGGGCAAAGATAATTGGATCTTTGGCCATGGTTTTGATCATGTCAGGGGTCAGCAGTCCGGCTGATGATACGCCAATAAAGACATCGGCACCGGCCAGGACTTCAGACATCGGGCCAGTAATGCCTGATATATTGGTGAATTCCAGGAGACGCCGCTTGGAGTCATTCAGGTCGGTGCGGTCGGGGCTGATGATGCCTTTGGTGTCGACGGCAAACATTCGCGGGTTGGCGTATTCGTGCAGCAATTTGGCGATGGCAACGCCGGCCGCTCCGGCACCGACAATCACAATTTTCAAATCCGCGAATTCGCGGCCGGTAACCTTGCAGGCATTGATCAGCCCGGCCAGGGTGACAATGGCGGTACCGTGCTGGTCGTCGTGCATCAGCGGGATATTCAGGCTGGCCTTCAGCCGCTCTTCGACCTCGAAGCAGATCGGAGCGGCAATGTCTTCTAAATTAATTGCACCAAAGCTGGGGGCAATCGCTTCGACGGTGCG
>DHXQ01000002.1:24260-25157 GCA_002413755.1 Candidatus Saccharibacteria bacterium UBA5152
TTGAAGAGCAGGGCTTTGCCTTCCATGACCGGCATGGCGCCTTCGGGGCCGAGATTGCCGAGTCCGAGGACGGCTGAACCGTCAGAGATGACCGCCACCAGGTTGTTGGTCCAGGTGTAGGTCGGCAGCAGCGAGTGGTCGGCTGCAATAACTTTGCTGACGGCACCAACGCCCGGTGAGTAGTAGGCGCTGAGTTCCTGGCGTGTCAGTTCTGACTGGTCGCGCAGGGCGATAGTGATCTTACCGCCGTATTTTTTGTGTAGTTCTAGGGCTAGTTCATTATAATTCATCACCGCAGTATACACCGCCCTTAAGGCTCGCTGTCTAGTAAATCTTAAGCACAAGCGTTACAATTTTAAGCATGCAAGATTCAACGAAACCCCTAGAAGAGTCTGCGGAAGAACCTGCGGGCGAAGATAAAGCCGCGAGTGTTGAAACTGCACCAATAGAATCCGTCGATTCTCACGAAACTCCAAGCGTCGAACCGCCAGCGGCGGATGAGCCCGCCCCGTCTGACGAAATCGCACCAGACCACACAGAGCCCGCTGACCCGACCATCCAGAAGCCGACAGTCAAAGGCCGCTGGAAGTCGTTCTGGCACAGGTATTGGCGCAAAAAACCGCTGACCCTGCCGCTGACCGTGCTTGTCCTCCTGGGAGTTATTCTGACTGTACCATTTACTCGCTACCCGGTGCTCGGCACATTTTTGCAGGAAAGTTTCAAGGTAGTTGTACTGGATAAATCATCTAACACGCCCGTCAGTAACGCCGTCGTTACACTCAAAGGTAAAACAGTCAAAACTGATGCCAAAGGCCTAGCCACGCTCAAGGTAAAAGTTGGTAATGGCAATCTGGCTGCTGCTAAAAAGTATTACAAATCGGCGTCAGTAACGGCGCT
>DHXQ01000002.1:25435-27313 GCA_002413755.1 Candidatus Saccharibacteria bacterium UBA5152
TAACCGGATACAATGACCTCAGCGGCACGGTCGTGGTGACCGAGCAGACCGACAAAGCCAACACATTTGCAGTTACGCCAGCCGGTAAGATTTACTTCTTGTCGAAGCTGTCAGGTAAGATCGACGTCGTCAAGACTGACCTGGACGGTAGCAATCGCCAGACCGTTCTAGCGGGTACGGGCAAAGAGGACGGCGTCGATACGATATTGCTGGCTTCGCGCGACTGGAAGTATCTAGTCCTGAAGTCCAAGCGTGACGGGGGCGATAACGCCAAGTTATTCCTGATCGATACGACGAATAGCGATAAGCTGACAACCATGGACGAAGGCAATGCCTACTTTACGCTTGTTGGTTGGTCGGACCACCACTTTGTATACCAGGTCAGCCGCAACGGCTACAACAATTGGCAGCCGAAGGCTCAGGCGCTCAAGATCTACGATGCAGAAGCTGGGAAGATTGCAGTCATTGACGAGACCGATGCCAGCGGTACCGGGCCGTACGACTATGCCTATAACCAATTTGGGTCGATATACATCCTGGATAATGAACTCGTTTACTATAAAAACTGGGCCGGCAATAACTATTCTGGCAATGAGCTGGACGGCAAGTCGGTCAGCGTAATCAGCGTTAAGCCAGATGGTTCGGGCAAACACACGGTTAAAGATTTTCCAGCGCCAAGCCACTCGCTCTATACATATGCCTACTACAGCATCCAGGCGCGGCTCTATGAGCCCCAGGGTATTTACTTCCAGGTACCACTTACAGATGGCAGCAACAAAAATGTTTACTACGAATATGAAGACGCTAAGATTACAGCAAAAAGTGACGTAACGGACCAGCAGTTTAACGATGCATATCCGACATATCTGGTCTCGCCATCGGGTAAGCAAACCTTCTGGACAGATTCTCGTGATGGCAAGAACGTCCTCTTTGTTGGGGATGCCGATGCTAAGAGCGAGAAGCAAATAGCCACGCTCAGTGACTACAGCAACTATGGCTGGTACTCTGATGATTACTTGCTGGTGACCAAAAACAGTAGTGAGTTATCTATCATGCCAGCCGCTGGTGGTGTGCCGATCAAGATTAGCGACTATCACAAGCCAGCATACAACTTTAGCGGCTACGGTGGTGGCTACGGCGGCCTGTAGACTACATAACTGGTGTTTAGACTAGTCGGTGATTGTGGTAATGCTATACTATGTTGTATTGATATAGAGCGGATGACATGTCAGACAAACAACCCAAAAAAATTACTATCAACAGCGACACCGACCACGAGCTTGAGCATCGGGTTGATGTCATGATGAGTGTCGAAAAGCTCGAAGAACCCGAGCCGACTCCAGTTGATGACGGCTTGTTGTCACCGCTCGACAATCCGGATGATGATCCCACCTTCGACCCGATGGTTGACGATATTGTTGCCCAGGAGAGCGACGAGCTACTGGAACGTAGCGATGCCGATGCCGCGGCCGCTGCGGCAGATGCCGTTGTCGACAAACCGGGCTTTGGTGCCAGGATTGGCAACTTTTTCAAAGCCTGGTGGCACAATAAGCTGGCACGGTATGCCACAATCATCGTCATTCTAGCCGGCCTGACCGCACTGGGAGGCTTTCCGGCAACCCGTTACTACGCGCTTAACCTGGTAGGCGTACGCTCTGGCGCCTCGCTGACAGTCGTTGATAGTGTCACTCAATTGCCGCTCAAAAATGTCACCGTCGAGCTGGGCAAACACACCGCCAAAACCAATCAGGATGGCTTAATAAAATTGAGCAAACTAGAGCTTGGCACCCAGGCCTTGTCGATCAGCCAAACCGGCTTTGCGACCGTTAACGAAACGGTCACTCTGGGCTTTGGCAGCAACCCGCTGGGCGACTACAA
>DHXQ01000002.1:27521-27691 GCA_002413755.1 Candidatus Saccharibacteria bacterium UBA5152
GTACCTGGCGGCAAACACACCTATATTTCCAAGCAAAGTGGTAAATATGATCTTTATAAAATTGATATTGACGGTAGGAACAAACAAGTACTACTGGCCGCCACCGGCAATGAGGATTCTGATATTTCCCTCGCTCAAAGCACTGACGGCCAGGAAGTGGCGATGGTATC
>DHXQ01000014.1:0-2287 GCA_002413755.1 Candidatus Saccharibacteria bacterium UBA5152
CGGTGACCGCAACCGTTTCTAGTTCACTCTAGAAGCCTGAACTTCGGTTCAATAAAAAGCCCCTCTCATGAGGGGCTTTTTATATATAGAGCTGGTGATTAGACCGAGTGAACGCTGATATTGCCTAATTGTTGTGCGAGTTGGGGATAGATCATCGCAGTGTTGACGACGTCGGCAGCGCTAACGAGTCCGGTGTCTAGGGCGTCTACTACCGTTCTCCATTCTTCAGCACTTTCGAAAATCAAAAAACGGGCCGCTCCACGAAGAGTGAGAATAGGTTTGGATGCTGGGTCGCCCCTATCGTAATCTGTCCAGTCGGTTACCTCCATGCCTGTTGCCTGAAGAAAACCTCCCCATTCGCCTGTGAAGTCATCAAATGCATCATCTGCTGGATTCGGAACGTATATGTCGTCTAGATCCTCGCCTTTCGGCGCCTTGGTGAAGGTGCCTGGAAAAACATCTTCAGCGGGGAGATGTCCGGTGTAGATTACGCGCTGTGTTACGACTGCCAGTTTAGGATCATGATCGTCAACTAAGGTGCGCGGCCAATCAATTGTCAGGCTGACTGGCTCTTCATCACCTTGAATAGGTATGCTGAACTCTTCGAGCCCTGCCATGCCAGGTACGGAAATGCCCGGTATATACCGTTGTCCTGCTGTTTCACCGCCGGCTCCCATTCGCGTCGGTTTATTGGCGTACGCTAATAAAGCCTCTACGCCTGCTTGGTTTATTTCGGCTGATTTGAGAAGCATCGACACCTCCTATGTGATGTCGAAAGTCTACCACTAACTGTTCAGTTACTAAAGCACTGTGTGCTAACCGGTTAGCGTTCGATGAACGTCAAAGCGTTACCGGCACGCCCGGCACGGCCGGCGCGGCCGATGCGGTGGACGTAGTCATCGTAGGTCTGCGGGGTACTGTAGTTGATGACGTGGGTGATGTCGACAATGTCGATACCACGGGCGGCAACATCGGTAGCGACCAAGACGTTGATGCGGTTGTCTTTGAACTCTTTGAGGGCGCGCATCCGCTGACCTTGGCTTTTACCGCCGTGGATAGCGTTGGCTTTGAAGCCGCGGGCAACCAGCTCTTCGCTGAGGCGCTCGACGGAGCGCTGGGTGTCATCGAAAACGAGGACTTTGGCGACGTGTTCCTGGTTGAGGATGTCGTGCAGTTTCTCGATCTTTTCGTGCATACCACCGTAATGGACGACATCTTGTTCGACGTTTTCGCTGGTCGTACCAGTTTTGACGGAGATCATGATCGGGTCAGTGGTGAAGGTGCGGATCAAGTCTTCAATCTTTGGCTCCATAGTGGCCGAGAAGAAGAATGACTGACGTTCGCGTGACAAGCGGTCGAGGATGAAACGGATGTCGGCGATGAAGCCCATGTCCAGCATGCGGTCAACTTCGTCGAGGGTGATGATGTTGAAGCCGGACAGGTCGAGGGTGCCGCGTTCGATGTGGTCCTTGATGCGGCCAGGGGTACCGATGACGAGGTTCGGGTTAAAACGCAGGTCGCGCAGCTGGGGACCCATTGGTGAACCACCGATGAGCATCGCAGAGCTGAGGCCGCTACCTTTACCGATAGAGCGGCATTCGTCCTGAATTTGCTGGGCAAGTTCACGGGTCGGGGCCATGATCAGCGCCTTGGAGTTCTTGTCAGTCATCAGGCGGTTCAGGGTAGGCAGGGCAAAAGCGGCTGTCTTACCGGTACCGGTGTTAGCGATACCAACGATGTCTTTACCGTTCAGGCCGTGCGGAATCGCCTGGTCCTGGATTGGTGAAGGTGTGACATAGCCTTTGTTGACGATGTTTTGCTTCAGCAGGTCGTTAAACGCGAAGTCGACGAAGTTGTGAGTTGGCACGTACGGTGCAACTTCAACAGCCGGCTTGGCCGCCTGGACGAAACGTGAGGGGTTGATGTATTGCTTAGCGGGGCGTTTGCTGCGACCGCCGCCACCGCCATTAGAGCGACCACCGCCGGAACGGTTGCCACCTGGGCGGCCACCAAAAGAGGCGCCGCGGCTGGGGCGGTTAAATGTTGTGGTTTTAGTATAAGCCATAAAAATGGTTCCTTTCAGTAGGATGCGCTCCAAAAAGAGGGCATGGACCTACCGTATTGTTAGTTTGTGCTCGTATTGTCAGAGGAAAATCGAGCTTACAAACTTCTATCGCGTAGCCTCTTGCGGCTGCTGCACTCGGATTCATCAAAACAATTACCTTAATCATAGCACAATTAATGCGTGACTGCAATAGATGCTGTATGCACCGGTGGATTAGTCGCC
>DHXQ01000014.1:2521-3639 GCA_002413755.1 Candidatus Saccharibacteria bacterium UBA5152
AGGAACATGTCCTGGAAGGAGCGAGTGAAGGCTTCGAGCACTAAGTGGGCCGACTCAGGCGGCAAAGAGCTGAGTGCGCTACCGCTCTGAATGCTACTGATGCTCAGACCACTGCCACTGGACATGGCGCCGGCCGGCAGTAATTCGGTCAAGTGGTGTGCCAGGCGGCTGGTCAAGATGGAACCGAAGATGGCACCACCAAAGGCTGAACCGAGACTCCGGAAGAAGGTGGCGCTGGAGGTGGCAGTACCGAGCTGCTTGCGGTCGACGGAGTTCTGGATAGCCAAAGTCATAACCTGCATAAACATACCGAGTCCAGCACCAATGATGAACATCCAAATACCCAGCTTCCATTCCTTGGTAGTAATGCTCAGGTGGCTAAACAACCACAAGCCAACGGTCAAAGTTATTGTACCGATGATGGGGAAGGGTTTGTAACGACCGTATTTACTGATTAGCCGTCCGGAAGTGATCGATGCGGTCAGGATACCGAGGACCAGCGGGATCATCAGCAGGCCGGACTGGGTTGGTGAGTTACCGCGGACGATCTGCTGGTAGAGCGGGATGTACAAGATGGAGGCGAACATCGCGACCCCGGCTAGCAGCGACAGCAGAACGGAGACGGCGAAAATGTCGTTTTTGAACAGGCTCATCGGGATGATTGGCTCGGTGGCTTTGCGCTCCCAGAGCACGAAGATCAGGCCGACAATACCGCCGCTGGCAAGCAGGGCCAGAATGGTCGGTGAGCTCCAGGCGTATAATGAACCACCCCAAACGGAGGCCAGCAGCAGTGAAACAGAGGCGATCGTCAGCAGACCGGCGCCGACGTAGTCGACCTTGTGCTCGGTGCGGTGGACGGGCAGGTGGAGACGCAGGGCGACGGCCGTCAGGGCGATAATACCGAGTGGAATGTTGACGAAGAAGACCCAGCGCCAGCTGAACGAATCAGTCAGAAAACCGCCGAGCAGCGGCCCGGCCACACTGGAGAGGCCGAAGACGGCACCGAAGTAACCGCTATATTTACCACGCTGGCGGGGCGGGATGATGTCGCCGACAATGGCCAGAACGAGGGACATCAGCCCGCCCGCCCCGAGGCCTTGGATGGCCCGGGCCGCTAC
>DHXQ01000014.1:3879-4078 GCA_002413755.1 Candidatus Saccharibacteria bacterium UBA5152
AGGATAATGGCGAACTGGAAGATCTTCTTGCGGCCGAAGAGGTCGCTGATTTTACCGTAGATCGGTGTCGAAATGGCGCTGGTTAACAGATACGCGGTGGCCACCCAGGAGAGCTTGTTGAGGCCGTGGAGGTCAGTGGCGATGCGGGGCAGGGCGGTCGAGACGATGGTCTGGTCGAGGGCGGCCAGCAGCATCACCA
>DHXQ01000032.1:0-8878 GCA_002413755.1 Candidatus Saccharibacteria bacterium UBA5152
AGCATCGGTGTCAAGAGCACGGATGTGGGCACCGTTCATCCAGAGTAAGCGTTGTTCGTCAAAGCGAGCGCCGCTCTTTTGGACGCGGCTGAGGTCAAACTTGGCAATCAGTTCGTCGGCGGTGAAGATCTCCTGCTCCGTGCCGTCGTTCCACCCCAGGCTGGCGATGAAGTTAACGAGGGTCTCCGGCAAAAAGCCGTCGCGGATGTAATCGAGCACATCTTTGGCGCCATCGCGTTTGCTGAGCTTCTTCTTACCGTCCGGGCCGAGGATGTGCGGCATGGTAGCCAGCAGCGGTCGCCCCTGCCCGGGCAGGATGCCGAGGGCTTCGTAGAGGTTGAGGTAGTTTGGCGTGCTGGAGACGAACTCCTGGCCTCGGATGACGTGAGTGACTTCCATCTCAGCATCGTCGACGATGTGGGCGAAGTTGTAGGTCGGGTAGCCGTCGGACTTCATCAGGATAAAGTCGTCGATGGCTTCGGCCCCAGCGTGCAGGTCGCCCATGACTTCGTCGTGCCACTGGTAGGGCTTCGGGTCGGACTTAAATCGTAATGGCGCGCTGCCATCCCATTTCGGCAGGTTGCCGTCGGCGTCTGGCTGCGGGCGGTGGTCGCGGTAGAGGAACGGCTGCTTGGCGGCCTGGGCTTGCTCGCGGAACTGCTGGACCTGCTCCGGAGTGTACGGATCGGCGTAGGCGCGGCCCGCGGTGATCAACTTCTCTGCCCACTGTTTGTAGCTTGCCAGACGCTGACTCTGGATGTACGGGCCGTGCGGGCCGCCCTCGCCGGGCTTGCCGACGCCTTCATCCCAGTCAAGGCCGAGTGCGGTCAGTGAGTCCTGGATGTGCTGGCCGGAGCCTTCCACTTCCCTGACCTTATCAGTATCTTCGAGGCGTAAGATAAATGCGCCGCCAGCCTGCCGGGCGACGAGCCAGGCAAACAATGCGGTGCGGATACCGCCGACGTGCAAATATCCAGTCGGGCTGGGGGCGAAACGGGTGCGGACAGGTGTAGACATAGCTAATAGTATAAAAGATTACAGTGTAAACCCGAAATGACTCCGATGGTTACATTGAGCTGGCGAGTTCGAGCAGCTGGCTGGAGGTCAGCGCGGCGTTGCCATCGACGGTGTAGAGGATGCCACTGTCGACCCAGGTGGCTGTGTTGTTGCTGAGCACATAAACGGTGCGGCCGGCGCGCTGGTAGGTCTTGTAGCTGGCCTTGGCGGTAGCAACGACATTGCTGAGCAGTGCCTGGCTATCCCAGTTGGATTCCTTTTGGCTGATGTTGTATTCCTGGTCACCAGAGGTTGAGCTATAGCTGGCAACGACGTTACCGGGGGTGTAATTCAGGTGGTTGAAGCTGTAATCGCTGGGTTGGTAGCTCGGTAGCTTGGCATTGATGCCGGAGCGGTAGGAGGCGACCTTCAGACTGAGCTGTGAGGAGTTTTGAAAGCCAAGGAAACCGATCAGCAGCAAGGTAGCGAAGCTGGTGGCGACCAGAGCCCATGTTCGGCCGTGTCTTTTGCGGGTACGGGGGGCGCGGAGTGCGTCGAAGGTTTGTTCGTGGCTGGTGGCGGTAGCTAGAGCCTGTTCAAAGATATCAGATGAGCGGGATTGGGCGAGCGGAGAATGGTGGGCATTGCTCTTCATGTGGCTCATGTGGCCTGTCGGGATAAAATCGAGTGCGCTGACGGGCTTGGGTGCAGCGATAGCTATCGACGGTGCGGCAGCAACTTGAGCTGGTTGGAGTTTAGCGACGGGGCGAGCAAATGCCGCAGCGCTAAAGACGGGCTGGCGGAAGTGGCTGACGGCATTACTTTTGATCATTTGAGCGGCACGCTGGGTGCGGAATCTGTCGATACTGCCAAATGATACCTTGGGTGCCACTGTTTGCGCTGGCTTGCGGGCCAGGATATCGGTGCGGGTTTGGGCCTTAATAACAGCTACGGATTGGATGTGCGGCTTCTTGACAGCGGTGCGCATCAGCGTCGTGGCGTGTTGCTGCTGGTGTGGAGCGGCATGATGGGCTGGAACATGTGGCTTGTGGTGGCTGGCTGCCAGTACTGGCGCGGCGACTGGCTTGTGGATGGCGGGCTTGGGGGCGTGGTCGCGGCTGACGCGGGCAAAACCATCGATAGAACGAGGACCGGCAACGTGCGGCGCGGCATGGATGGTAGCAGCTGATTTAGCGGCCAGCCGATTACCAGTGATGAGCGCACCAGTAATAGCGTCGTAGCGCTTGCCGTTTACTTCTATAATCTTATTTGTCTGACCCAAGGTGAAACCTACTAGTGTTTACGAAAGTAATTCCATCGTACCGCTTATGCCGACTAACCGCAAGGGTTTTACCAAATATTTCTTGTCCAGTCACACCATGTTTTTATCAGTGAGAATGGTATTATATAACTGTCCTCCTCGCCTCAAACACACATTATGGATTATCTCGACCCCAGTAAAGAACGCGCTCAAACCATACGCCTGCTGATAGGCTATGTTTTGGTGGGCGTGGCGATTCTGATTGCTACCCTCATCCTTCTCTACCAGGCATATGGCTTCGGATTGAGCAAGGACGGCGAAGTCATCCAAAACGGGCTGGTATTTATATCATCTCAGCCGTCAAATGCTCAGATATATCTGGATGGTAAATTAAATAAGTCGAGTACCAACGCCAAGCTGCAGCTACCAGAGGGCCAATACAAGACCGAGCTTAAGCGCACCGGCTATACCAGCTGGCAACGGATCATCTCCGTGCCTGGTGGCAGTCTGCAGCATTTCGATTATCCGCGCCTGTTCCCAACCGATCTCAAGACGACTAACCTCAAGCCCTATGAGACCTCCCCTAGCCTGGCTACACAGAGCCCTGACCGCCGTTGGTTGGTGGTGCAGCAAACGAGCTTGCCGACAACGTTCGACCTCTATGACTTGGCTGATGCGAAAAATGTAACCCAGAACGTGACCACCATTTCTCTGCCCGAGACCCTGCTTACCAGTGCCAAGACGGGCACACATAGCCTCAAGCTCGTCGAATGGTCGACCGATAACCGCCACATCCTGCTGCAGCATGACTACACGGTCAATGGGACCGCCGCCAGCGAATACATCATGTTCGACCGCCAGGACCCGGCGAGCTCGCTCAACCTGACCAAGACGCTGCTGCTGACCCCGACCAAGC
The DNA here is from genome assembly GCA_002413755.1 of Candidatus Saccharibacteria bacterium UBA5152. Classification (GTDB taxonomy): domain Bacteria; phylum Patescibacteriota; class Saccharimonadia; order Saccharimonadales; family UBA4665; genus UBA4665. The sequence continues at coordinate 3,174 of DHXQ01000032.1, forward strand.
AGCTGACGCTCCACGACAAAAAGTTTGACCAATACTATGTCTATGACACCGAGGCGCATACACTCGGTACGATGACGATCGGTGCCGCCGGGACGGTCACGCCGCTGCTCGAACAAGTTATCGCCTACAAATCGTACGGCAAGGATATGGTGCTCTACGTTACCGACAAGGCCGCGCCGGCCGGCCAAGTCTTGAGCATGCTCTATGACGGGGGCACTATCTACAAAATCCGCGAACACGGGCTCACTGGACCCTACCTGATTGACCTGGCGCAGTACAGCAATGACTGGTATATCGTGGTCGGGGCTAGCGGTGATAACAAAGTGTATATTTATAAAAACCCGCAGAGTGTTCGCAAATCTTCGAACACGGCCGTGCTGGTGCCAGTGCAAATCATGCGTATGAATGCGCCCAACAAGCTGCAATTCTCCAGCAATACCGAATTCGTAATGATTGAAAATGGTACCAGCTTCGTCGACTTTGATGCCGAAACCGACAAAGGCTACCGCTTCACGTCGAAGTACCCTGTCGACCCTCCGGCAACCGCTGCCGCCTGGATGGACGGCCAACGCTTGACCTACGTCAGCGGCGGCAAGGTGGTGGTCTATGACTACGACAACATCAACGATCGGGCGCTGAGCGTCTCCAGCCCTAATTACACCCCGTTCTTTGACCGGGAGTACAAGAACCTCTACACACTGGCACCGGTCGCCAGCGGCGGCATGATATTGACGACTACCAGTCTGTTGACGCCAGCTGACCAGTAACCTGAGCGGCAGACTGCGTCCGACAGACAGATTACGCTGCTAGAAGATGCTATTAACGAGGCGTGACCACAAGCTCGGACCATTGCCGGGCAGGCTGGCTTCGCTGGCGACTGTCGAGGAGCTGACGCTGGTGGCTGTCTGTTCGGCTGGTGCGCCATTGGTGTTGGGGTCGGGGCTGATTTGGTCACCGACGACAACCAGACGGTTGATGCTGGTGCCCGGCGGGTCGCAAGTTATAAGCGTTGCTGTGGCAGCATGGCCGGGAATTGGGTCGAGGACGCCCACCTGGCTGGGGCTGACAATGGTTTTGCTGAACACTTTGTATGCATAGGTTTTGTCGCCATAATTCAGATAGAACACATCCCCATCTTGGAGTTCATGCAGTAGTACAAAGGCGAACTTGTATTTACCGGGGTTGAAGATGTTGTTGCTGGAGTGGCCGAAGTAGGCGGCGTTGCCGGTTTCGCCGGGTTTGGTAGTCGACGGATAGTGGACGATACCGCTGTCGAGAGCAGTTTCGATGGCTGCTTCGCTAGTGGTTGTCTGCGAGTAATCGACCGGGATTTCGAGATTAATCTTGGGGATAATGATCTTGGTACCGCCTGTGATGACCGCTGAGGCAGTGTCGACGATGACTGGGGTATTGTTGACGTCCCGGCTTGGTTGGATAAAGGGCGCGATGATGACTTCGTTGAAGAAGCTGAATAAAAATATGACGATGACTACGGCGCCGCAGCCGAGCCCGAAGAATAACGACTGCAGATGATGCTTGTGCGTGAGTTTGCCATTACCACCGTCGGCCGCAGCGCTTTTGACGGTTTCAATGATGCGCTTTTTGACCGCGGAGGCCTTTTCGCGGTGGGCTGAAACAGCTGCCCGAGCAGCGGCTCGGTGGCGGTGAGTTACGCGGTGGTGGACGGCAGCGTGCGATGTGATTTGCGACGCCTGTGCGGGCTGGTGTACAGGAGCGGCCGGTACAGCCTGGGCAGCTTGAGCGAGCAGCGGATTCGGATTGACGAGTGTGGCTGGTTGGCTAGCTTGGCCAGGCGCTGCAGCGGCAGTATTGCCATTTTGGATATAAAATTCCTGCCAGACTTCGTGCTTCTCGTTATCAGGCAGGTCAATGTAGTAGCTGTGCCAGGCGGCCTGGATCTCGGCAATGCTGCGGCCCGAGGCATTCAGGCCGGCCATAAATTGCTGGTGCTTCGAGCCGGGGTGGGTGTGATGGACGGCTTCGGTGATCTCTTCTTTGGCGTCGGGCTCTTCGGCGTACAAATTCTGAATCTTCTGACGGATCATCTCAACCGCCGGATCCTTGTCGGCTGGCTGGATGACATTATTGCCGTGATTGAGCGCACCGGCACGCGGCTCGGGGTATATCTGACTATTGTCCATCGGTTGGTATGGTTGGTTGTTTTGATCTGGCATAATGTTTCGCCACCGCGAGTGTTAGACTGGCTGACTACCTCTAAGTATAGTACAATGGGCGCTGTTACTCGATCGTACTTTTTTACATCGTAGGAATGTCCCGATTGGGCGAGTGGCGGAACTGGTATACGCGCACGACTCAAAATCGTGTTCCTTACGGATTGAGGGTTCGATTCCCTCCTCGCCCACCAACTTAAAAACCCGGCATTGCCGGGTTTTTAAGTTGGTCGAGTGAAACGGGTCGAACCCTGTTGCGCTAGCAACCAAAAGGGTTCGATGATTGCGCGACCAGCGCAAGCATATGCCGAGCCCGACTCGCCCGGCATTAGCCGGAAAGAAGGCGAGCCGGCGCGAAGCTATATTCCCTCCTCGCCCACCATATCCCCTGTCTTTAACTGGCAATGTGGAGAGACGGAGCTCTTCGTAAGAGTAGTTTAACGTCGTCAAAAGTATCGACAATGGCACTCGGCTGCGGGTAGGCGGACTCAAAGAGTTCGGCGTCACGAGTATTGGTCATCGCAATGGTATATGCCCCGGCCAGCCGTGCGGCGCGACTGCCAATTGGACTGTCTTCGACTCCTGCCATATTCTCCGGGGGTATTCCCAGCCGTCTGGCAGCTTCGAGATAAATATAAGGATCCGGTTTTTGCTTGCCGCGCGGGACATCTTCTTTGGTGATCACATGGCCAAAGGATTTTGTGAGACCATGAAGGGCTAGGAATGGCTTGACCTCGTATAGTAGGCCGGCTCGGGTTGTGATTGCCAAATTCTCGGCCCCGTATTCCTGCTGGCCCCAGGCTACAAAATCTAAGGCACCAGCCACTGCAGGCAGTCCTTGACGGGCCCGGTTGAGATATGCTTGTTTTTTGTCGTCATGGATTTGTTTGACGACCGTATCGTCAAGCGTGATACCAGAGACGCCCAGGATATGGGCAATAATCGCGGATGAACTTTCACCAAAGGGGTAGGACTCTTCATGGACACGAAGCGGGACAAGCGCGTATCTCGCATCCTCAGTTGTTATCGCGGCCCGGCGAAACGCCAGCATGCGTGCCTCAGTGTGTGCCTGAGTATTATCGGCAAGTACTCCGTCGAAGTCGAAAGCAATAGCTTCGATCATGGGCATGGGCGCAACGGTCCTTGTTTAAGTAGCGAATTATACAATCCGTACCCAAACATTGCAAGCTGAATGTGACTACTCGGTTACAATACCAGTTGTCAGCGCCTCAAATGGCTTGCTGGGGTTCTGAATCCACCACGTTGCCGCGGCGGCTGCGGTGCGGACTCGCCAGACCTTGTCATCGTCCGTAACGCGAGTGCTACTCACCTGCCCGCCACTGGCTACAAAGACATTGTCTAAATGTTTCACGACGATGTGTAACGGATGTAATTCCGTGAAAACATGGAGTGCTTCAATGAAGCGTAAAAAGTCCATATCGAAGGTAAAGGCGGTGGTGAATTTGGCGGCCATGGCCAGTTTCTGGAGCTGTGCCAGACTGACGACAAAGGTGGTGTCTGGCCGGTCGACGCAGGCGCCCGGCATAGTGATGCAATAATCGGCCGCATCCTTGGTGATCGTTAACGCCCCGCTGTATTTGGTGGTGAATTTTTCGAGCAAAATGGCAGTCTCGCTGTTGCGGCCGAGATCACCGGCCAGGAGTACGCCGTCGGCCCAGTTGGCCATGGCCAGCGCTTCGGCGAGGGCCTTTTGGCTGAAGCTTCCGCTCGGCGTGCTGGGTACAAACTCGCCGGCATCGAAGCCCCGTCCCAGGACTTTTCTGAGCACATCGGGCAGCATCATCCGGGCGACACCGATGCCGGCCTTGCCGGCGGCCTGATAGGCGGAGCCGGCCGCCGCGAAACCGTGAGCATTGCCACCAATAATCAGCAATTTGCCAGCCAGTAGCCGGTTTTCAGGCCGGCTCCACAGCATATCCGGGTAGAGCGGCTTATCAAGGGTCTGTTTGTGCCAGTAGTCCTGCATACACCGATTGTATAACGCCGTGGCTGTCCGTGTTAATTTTTCGCTTGCTCTTCCTGCACGACACGCACTACTATGCTCAATATGAATACATTTGATCAAGCGCCTGTACTGGACGAACTGACCCCAGCAGAGCTGGCGCTATTTATTGATCCACCACCTGATCCAGACCTAGTGGCTGAAGATAATTCGCAGCCCCGCCATCGTTGGGGATTAACTCTTGCTGTTGGCGCATTTAGTATCGTGACGGCTTGTGGGTCGTCACCGCCGGCCTCTCCGGATACAAGCTCACCGGCGACTACCCACGGCCGGCCGGTGGCAACTGCGAGTCCTCATACCACAACTCCGCCCGCGGTAGCCTGCAGCACACTACCGGCTCATCTTGGTAAGTATTGGAATAGTGGGAATGCCGAGCAGCTCAGAACTGATTTGGGCGTGCTTGAATTAGCCTACGCTAAGAGCGGTGATGTTGGCACTCGCCAGATCGCAATCGGCTCACGCGTTGTATTTGAAGCTTCTCAAGATCATTTATATTCCAAAGCTATGGCCGACGCCAACAACACGCTCAAAGCTCGTAAAACTCTCGATGTGGACAAAATTTTGAAGGCTGATTATAGCGCCGATGTGACGCCCTGTCCGACCGATCCAACCGCAGAGACGGTGGCTAGCATGGACAGAAAGATCGCTCAGACGGCCGATGTATCGGCGGCTCTCAAAAAAGGTCTCGTACCAAAGGGTAAAGCGCATTTTTCCGAATTAGCAAAGGAAGCGTACAAAAAATTTGTAGAGGGCTGGGATGCGATCCGCAAATTCTTCAATGATTATAGACACGCCACACCCTGAATAAATTAGATATCGAGCGTGACTGACACTGGACAATGGTCGCTGCCCATGACATCGGCGTGGATGGCGGCGGCTTTGACTTTATCTTTGAGTGGTTCGGATACCAGGAAATAATCGATGCGCCAGCCGACATTGCGCTCGCGGGCGTGGGCGAAGTGGCTCCACCAGCTGTAGTGGCCATTGCCCTGCTCAAACATCCGCAGCGTGTCGGTAAAGCCGCCGGCGACGAAGCCATCAAACCCGCTGCGTTCCTCTTCGGTGAAGCCCTTTTTGCCGCGATTGGGCTTGGGGTTGGCCAGGTCGTCCTCGGTGTGGGCGACATTCAGGTCGCCGCAGAAGACCACCGGCTTGGCGTCGCCGTGTTTGCCGGATTCGAGTTGCTGGCAATACGCCAAAAAGGCCGGATCCCAGGTCTGGCGCAGCGGAATGCGGCTGAGGTCGTCCTTGGCATTCGGCGTATAAACGGTTACTACCCAGAACTTCTCAAATTCAGCGGCCATGACGCGGCCTTCTTTGTTTGGGTCGCCGTAAGTGTCACCGGTTACCTTGTACTTGTCGATTATATCCTGCGGAAAGCCGTCGATGACCTGCAACGGCGGGGTTTTGCTAAAAATGGCCGTGCCGCTGTAGCCTGGCTTGTCGGCGGAGTACCAAAACTGGGTGTAGCCGGGCATATCGAGGCTGAT
>DHXQ01000032.1:9111-13025 GCA_002413755.1 Candidatus Saccharibacteria bacterium UBA5152
GCTTGATAAATGGCTCCCACAAGCCTTTTTTGACGACGGCGCGGATGCCGTTCACGTTCCAGGAGTAGAGTTTGATCATGTGACTATTATAACTTCTTATCGTAGTGTTACAATGATGCCTAATGTATAAGCGTATCCTACTCAAGCTTTCGGGCGAACAATTATCAGGACAGTTCGATATCGGCATCGATGCTGAGCTGTGTGCCTGGCTGGCATCGGAGATTGGCAAGGTTGTCGGCGATGAAATCCAAGTGGTGATCATGGTTGGCGGCGGCAACATCGTGCGCGGTGTACAACTCGCCGAGTCTAAGGGTATCAGCCGGGTGACGGCTGACCACATGGGTATGCTCGGTACGCTGATGAATGCTCTTGCCCTGGCGGATGTATTCAATGCCCATGGCCTACCGACTCGGGCCCTCAGTAACATAGTTGCCGATCAGGTTGTCGATCAGTTCACCCATCGTCGGGCAATTACCAACCTGCAGAAAGAACGGGTCGTCATAGTCGGCGGTGGCATCGGCCGGCCGTACCTGACAACGGACACGGCAGCTGTCAGTCTAGCCCTGGAGATGGGTTGTGATGTTGTCCTGAAAGCCACCAAAGTTGACGGTGTCTACGACAAAGATCCGGCCAAGCACAAAGACGCCAAGCGGCTGCCAACCGTGACATTCGAGCAAGCCGTGGCCGATAATGACATTATGGTGATGGATAAGGCGGCCATGGGCTTGGCGATGGAACACAAGCTCCCAATTGTTATCTTCGACGCTATGCAGGCCGATGCCATCGCTAACGTGGCTGCTGGCGAACCAGTTGGGACGATTATCTCATAAATTGAGCTTCCCGAGTTTAATCTTCTAGATGCGCGTCGAGATCGCCCATATTGACCATATATCCCAACATAAGCTCTTCGCGTGACCGTACGCGTCCGTAGCGGCCTATTTCAAAATTTGCAAGGAGGATCTTACGTCTTGATTGGCAAACTTAGACTTAGAACGAGTGCCTGAAGATCTGAAATATTAAATGGCTTGCCTAGAAAATGATATGCCCCGATACCTTTACCCCCGGCTTTAAAAATATTGTCGAGTGTATCATCTGCCGTGAGCATAATTACTTTGGTCTTAATGAAACGTTTATTTTTATGCACTATATCCATGAAGTCAAATCCAGTTTTATTAGGCATGTGCAAATCGAGAATAACGATGTCGGGGTTACTGACTTCCATTTGCCGGATACCTGAGGCTACATCTGCACTTTCTATGACCTCAACATTCATGTAATCTTGCTCTTCAAGAGTCATACGAATCGACTCCCTGATATCAGCGTCGTCATCGACTATTAAAATTTTCCTTGTTGGCTTTGTCATAAACTTCTTAGCACCCTAGTGATCGTAGTATAGCTTATCGACAGAACTTTTTGTTAAGTTCGTGAGATATGAAATGGGTTCTTATTAACATACTTTGCGACGGTTGCCAGTAGGTGTTCCATCTGGAAAGGCTTGGAAATGAAGTCATCAGCTCCTGAATCTCTGGCAATTTGTTCAATATCTTTGGTGGCAGAGATCAAAATGATAGGAAGGTGGTTAGTTGCGGCAGCGCTTTTTAGGAGTTTGCAAACATCTCTACCATTCACACCAGACATCCAAATATCCAATAGCAAAAGATCTGGGAGAGGCTTTTTCATGTTTTGTACTGTTGTTCCGTCTACTGTCGTTTCAACCTCATACCCCTCCTCATCGAGCATAATCTTAAGAGCGTCTACAATAGCGGGATTATCATCGGCAATTAGTATTTTTTTCATTTTTTCTGTTTGGTCATGGGTAAAGAGAAACAAAATGTCGAACCTTTTGTTTTTTTGCTTTCTACCCACACACGACCCTTGTGGCGTTTGATAATCTCAGCGGCGATATATAGTCCTAATCCGAGTCCTGGATAAGTAGCTTGGTCTGGTCCGCCAACCCGATAAAAACGTTCAAAGACTCTTGCTTGGTCTCCTTGTGATAGTCCCACTCCAAAATCCTGGACGCACAGTGTAACGTTGCTCTTATCAACAACAGTCCTAACAATAATTTTATCTGCATGAGGTGAGTATTTAATGGCGTTTGTCATAAAATTTGTGAGTACCTGGCCTAAACGATCGCAATCCCCGTATACTGTTACCCCGGGTTGTAATTCTTTGGTAATCCGATGTTTTTCGGTTGTCCGCTGCAACTCTTCTATAGTTTCTTCGACCAGCTCATTAAAATTAAAATGACTTTCATGGAACAGTATTCTGCCGGCTTCAATCTTAGTTATATCCAGTAAGTCACCAATAAGGCTGGTCAGCTTATCAAGTTGCGAATCCATTTTTTCGACCAACTCTACTGATTTGTTGTCCCCGGCCTTCCGAAACCTTTGCCCAAGAATCTGGGTATAGGCCTTCACACTGGTGATGGGAGTTTTGAGCTCATGTGACGCGATACTGACAAACTCATCCTTTTGCTGTTCAAGTTGTTGTCGTTCGGTAATATCTTCGATAGCAAGCAGAATAAGCGACGTTTTATCCGGCCCTTGCTGAAGGGTTCGGGCGTTCAAAAGCATAGTCTTTTGGCCAATGTCCTTGAAGTCATGCTCGACTACAAAGTCCTCGATCGTGTTCTTCTCAGGAAGAATTTCCTCGAGCAGTACGCGAAGCTTTGGAATGTCCCATTGTCGGTTTCCCAGATCGTACAGCAATCGATTTTCTGTATCATTCAGTGCTACCTTGAAGGCATTATAGAAGGCCTCATTGGCTGATATGATCCGGAGGTCTTTATTCAGCACCAGCAGTGGTCCACGCACTGTCCGGATAATCGCATCTGCATAATCACGGGTAATTGTTACCTCTTCGTTAATGATATTCAACTCGCTGATAATTTCATTGGTATATTCCTGAGTCAGTCCCACCGCTTCTTTTAACTTGGTTATCTTTTCTTGCCGGGGTGTGTAACTGGGCTCACCTGATTGAGTGGTGATTGTTTTTTGCGAAACTAAAGGAGAGATACCCGTATCGGCTTGTGCGTCGATAACTTTTCGTAAATTATCAGTTGCAGTAGTACGCGCCTTTTTAGGGTGTTTGACTTTCATGGCTTGCAGATTATGCGATTATCCTGGTTTTGCTTATTCATATTTTACCGCCTCTCTCGATTATAGCTCAATATGTCGTTACGTATCTGAATGTTACACTTGGCGGAGGGAGAGGGATTCGAACCCTCGATGGAGTTGCCCCCAAACCGCCTTTCCAAGGCGGCGCCATAGGCCACTAGGCGACCCCTCCGTAGGGTCATAATCGGCACCAGACCAGTATACCTTAAAAATACTACAGAAACACCTTGATCACGAGCCGCTAACAGGGTTACACTGGATAGCAATGCCAATCATTGAGTTAGAAGACGTCAGCAAGCTGTACGGCTTCGGCGACGCTGCGACTGTAGCGCTGGACGAAGTCACCCTTAACATCGAACAGGGTGAGTTTGTGGCGGTCATGGGGCCGAGTGGTTGCGGCAAATCGACGCTTATGAATATCATCGGATTGCTCGACCGGCCATCGCACGGTACTTACAACCTGAATGGCCGCAAAGTCGCTAAACTTCGCCCTACCCGGGCTGCCAAATACCGCCGCGATAGCATCGGCTTTATTTTTCAGAATTTCAACCTGCTGCCCCGGCTGACCGCCCTGGAAAACGTCGCCCTGCCACTGGTCTACAAGGGCACCTCGCTGCACAAGCGGACGCGGATGGCAAGTGATATGTTGGCCCGGGTTGGCTTGCAGCACCGCGAATACTATTTCCCGCGTCAGCTCAGTGGCGGCCAGACGCAGTGCGTGGCCATCGCCCGGGCGCTGGTCAACGACCCGACACTGATCATCGCTGACGAGCCTACCGGCAACCTCGACAGCGC
>DHXQ01000032.1:13288-20138 GCA_002413755.1 Candidatus Saccharibacteria bacterium UBA5152
GTTGTCTATATGCATGATGGTGTCATCGTCCATGATGAGCGCAAGTCAATCGGTGAAGTGGCGCCTACCGCCAAGCGCGTCATGTATAGTGTGCCTGAGACAACCGCCGAAGATGATATGGCGGGCGTGACGGCGCTTATGAACCACCTGCCAGATGCCGAGCCCGCGCCAAGTCTGACCTCCAAGCAAAAGACCCGTAAATCCACCAAACGCGGTAAGAAAGGTCGTAAATAATGCCCTCTCTCACCCGCGGTAATTTAAAGACGGCTCTCAATTCTGTGACGAGCGCCAAATGGCGCAGCCTGATGACCATGATGGGCATTATCATTGGCATCGTCTCGGTGGTGACCATTGTCAGCATTGGCGAGGGCGTTAAGCAACAGGTTGCCACTCAGGCCAGCACCGTCGGTAAAGACCTGATCACAATCCGTCCCGGTAAAGTGATTAACCGCGACAAACACGGCCAGATTAATGGTGTCAATCTTCTTCCCACCTTCGCCGCCACCGGCACGTTGACCAATGATGATGTCAAATTACTGCAGTCGACTAAGGATGTTGATAAGGCGGTACCGCTCAGTATCGTTAGCGGCGCCCCGACAATCGGTAAAGATTCGTATTCAGACGTGGCGGTCATCGGGACATCACCGGATTTGCCCAAAGTACTCCGGCAAAAAGTTGGCTACGGTGACTTTTTCTCCAACGACGACAGCAACCAGAACGGCGCCATCATCGGGACGTCGGTAGCGCAGGAGATGTTTGGCCAGGATGTACCGTTGGGCCAGAGTTTCGACTTGCTCGGTCAAACCTTCGTCGTTCGCGGGGTGTTTGATTCCTTCAAAACGTCGCCATTATCGCTGGAAGCTGACTTCAACAAAGCGATTTTTATCCCATACGAAGTCAGCCAGGATGTCACCAACCAGCGGGCCACTATTTATGAAATCCTGGTCAAAGCCGGCCCGGCACAGCCGGCTAACACAGTTGCCGACCACATCAACGCCGAGTTGACCAAGGCCCACGGTAGTCAACAGGATTTCACCGTGCTCAAAGCTGGCGAAACCCTCAATGTCACCAGTAACATCTTGAGTCTGCTAACCAGCCTGATCGGTGGTATTGCGGCCATTTCCCTGCTGGTCGGGGGTATCGGTATCCTGAATGTTATGCTGGTCTCGGTCACCGAACGGATGCAGGAAATCGGTATCCGCAAGGCCGTTGGCGCCACCTCGCGCCAGATTATGAACCAATTCCTGGTGGAGGCGACAGTATTGAGTGTTATCGGCGGTATTATCGGGGTGATTATTTCCCTGTTGATAAACATCGTGCTCCGTGTCTCTACGAGCCTGCAACCAAGTCTCAGCTGGCGGGTCTTCCTGCTGGCGGTTGGTGTCTCAGTGGCAGTCGGTATCATCTTCGGTACCATCCCCGCCCTGAAGGCGGCGCGTAAAGACCCAATCGAAGCGCTGCGCAACGAGTAACCGCCGGCTCTCCGCGGGTTAAGTCAACGAGTAAATAGCGGCAGCGCCGGAGACGGCCATTATCAAGATAATGAGCCAGCCGATAAACGTCACGAATGGGTTGTTTTTCCAGCGCCCCATGATGGCTTGGCGGCTGCTCATAACGACGATGAAGAACAGGATAAACGGCGCGATCAGGCCGTTAGCAACAGCGGCGTAGATCAGTGCCTGGATCGGGTCGATGCCGATGAAGTTGATCGCCAGGCCGACGACCATCGAGATGATAATCATACCGTAAAAGGCGTGGGCTTGGTTGAGTTTGCGGTATAATCCCTCACGCCACCGCAGACTCTCGGCGACGGCATAGCTCGTTGAGCCGGCGAGCACGGGTATGGCCAGCAACCCGGTACCGATGATGCCAAGTGCAAATAGGGTGTAGGCGCCGTTGCCGGCAAACGGCCGCAGGGCTTCAGCGGCCTGGGCAGCGCTCGTGATATTGGTTATTCCATGCTGATTCAGTAATGCACCACAAGCGGCGATGATAAAGAACATCACCAGGTTGCTGAGGAACATCCCCGACCAGACATCGATGCGCATACTCTTGACGTCATCTTTGCTGGTGACAAGCTGGCGTTGACGCAACGTGGTCTTCCCTTGTTCAATCTGCTCTTCGACTTCCTGGGAAGTTTGCCAAAAGAACAAATACGGCGAGATGGTCGTACCGAGGATGGCACAGATCAGCAGCAGCTGCGGTTTATCGAAGGTCAGTGCCGGCACAATGGCATGATGCAGGACGGTATTCCAATCCAGATGAGCCATCAGCGTCGAAAAGACGTAGCTTAGCAGGATCAATGCCAACCACTTGAGGTATCTGGCGTAGCGCGCATAAGGGGTGAAAATCTGGAGCAGCAGGCTCATCCCGGCGAAAACCACGACGAGTAGCCCAAATCCGAGGTGCGGATTAAAGAGCTGCATGGCCTTGGCCATCGCACCGAGGTCGGCCCCGATGTTAATGGTATTGGCGATAAATAACAGCGTCGTGCAGGCGTAGAGCACTTTTTTATTGAAGTAGACCCGGATGTTGCCGGCCAGTCCCCTGCCCGTCACCAGGCCGATGCGGGCGCACATTTCCTGCACCACTGCCATCAATGGAAATGTAAATGGCGCCAGCCATAACAGATTGAAGCCGTATTTGGCACCGGTTTGGGAATACGTCAAAATGCCTGAAGGATCATCGTCGCTGGCGCCGGTGGTCAGACCAGGCCCGAGCATGTGCCAGTATCGCTTGCCCCGCTTGAAGACATTATCATTTGGCAGCGCATCGCGGATTTTAAGCCCGGCGACAACCGTCCGGTCGAGCATCTCGGCCGGTAATTCAGCGCCTTGGGTGAATAAATCTTTTCGTTTTTTGGGCATATTTTTCAGTTTCAGTAAGCTTAAGCATAATTATACCACTACTGGCAAGTCCTTTTGGCTGCGGCTGTGGGCTGTTTGTTGGACATGCCTTTTTAAGATTTTCGAAATGTAACCAGAAGGTTACTTCATGTCCTCTGTTATTATGTGAACTTCTGGTTACATTTGGGATTTGGCAAAACGAGATACGCTATTGTGCCAGCCGCTTGAGAAAGTGGGGTTATTCGGCGCAATCGCCGGTGGAGATGGCGCGGTTTTGGGCTTGGGCTTGGCTGAGGGCGGAGGCGATTTGGGGGGTGCTGAGGGCGTAGCCAACATTTTCGTAGGCGGTTGATTGGGCGAATACCACGCCGATGACGGTGCCGTCGGCGGTAATGACCGGACCGCCGGAGTTGCCGGGGATGACTTTCGCGGCCAGGCTGTAGACATCGCGTTCGGTGATGCCATTGCCGTAAATGTCGCGCCCGCGGGCGGTGAATTCATCAATAACCTGGGCGCCGCCGGCGGTCAGGCTGCCGCCGCCGGGGTAACCAAGTATGGCCGCCACCGTATGTGCCGGTGCGACAGAATTAGCTATGAGCAGTGGCGGCCCGGCCAGGTTTTGGACGCGGAGGATAGCGAAATCGAGTGATGGGTCGAACCAGACGGCTGTGGCCGTGTGCTGGCCGGTACTATCTTTGACATACGGTTTGCCGACACCGGCTACTACGTGGGCGTTCGTGGCAACCAGGTCAGGTCCGACCACAAACCCAGAGCCGTCGACGATGCCGCCGCAGCCAAGGCCTTCGACTTTGACTGTCGAGATGGTACTCTTATCGATTGCCTTTTGGAGCTCCGGGCTAATGCCAGGAATGGTTGTTTGTTGCTGGTTTGGTTCACCGCTGGCGAAGACTTGCGGGAAACCATTGGGGTCGATCAGGTGGCCGAGGCTGGCAATGACATTCGGGGCTGGCGGCAGTGATTTATCGAGGTAATCGATGATTGCTGAACCGCGAATTTGCTGTTGAGCGGTGGTTGACGGAAAACTAACCACCACGGCGGTTGCCAGCCAAACGACGCCGACGAGCGTGGCGGCGGCGATCACTGAGCCGACGTAGCCGTCAAACCGGTCGATGCCAAAGCGCGGCTTGAGGTGGTCCTTGAGCTTGTTGCCGAGGATTTCGCCAATCGATAAGAAGACCATTGCCAAACCAAGGGTCGTGGCCAGTGTCACAATAGTTCGTGACAGCGGCGTATGTACTAGCTGTACGGTGTATTGTTCCAGGCCAACGCCGAGTAATAAACCAATCGCAAAGCCGCCGGTTGAGAAAAATTGCCGTACCACGCCAATTTCAAAGCCGCGTACCAAGGCGCTGATGGCCATAATAATTATCAGGACGTCGAGAGCATTCATGACTGTGATTCCACGCGAGCACTACCTTTTTCATAGTGTATCAGACCGTTGTCATTTTTGCTCCAGGTTTGGACGACATGGTCGACGATCTGCCAGGCGGCCAGGACCTCTTCGCGGCCGGTGAACAGACTATGATCGCCCTTATTGGCCTCGATCAAGATGCGTTCATAGGCATCGGCGTAACGCAGCTCGGCAGCAGTTGCTGCTTTAAATGCATTAACTGTCAAACCGAAGGTTGCGGACTGGTTTTTTGAGTTGTCGCTACTTTCAGTAATAAATTCCAGGCCACTGTCCGGTTGGATGTGGCAAACTAGCTCAGAATTATCATTAAAACGAATCCGGGTCTCAGTTATTTTGGCGGCCATGGCCTTACCAGTGCGCAATTTGATGGGCACGCCCTGCCAGGCCGGGGTGTTGATTGCCACGGTGATATCAGCGTAGGTCTCGGTGAGGCTATCACCGTTACCGACCTCGTCGCGGTAGCCATTGTATTGGCCGCGGACCGCGGAGCTGGCGATGGTGTCGCTAGTGATAGGACTGACGGATTGTAATAATGCCAGGCGGGCGGCGTGCAAATCGTCACTACTTGAGTTGGTCGGAATATCCATGGTGGCGATGGCCATGACTTGCAGCAAGTGGCTTTGAATGACGTCGCGCAGCGCGCCAACGGCGTCATAAAAGATTGCCCGGCCCTCGATGTCGAGCTGCTCAAAAGCGGTGATTTCGATGCTGGTGATGTGTTGCTGGTTCCAGAGGCTGGCCAGTTCAGGGTGGCTGCGCCGGAAATTTAACAGATCGACCACGGTATTTTTGGCAACATAATGATCGACGCGGTAGGTCTGGGCTTCGCTAAACCATTCGGCGGTTTCGGTGAGTAATTCAGTTGCCGATTTGAGATCGTAGCCGAAGGGCTTTTCGATTAGTAATCGGGTGGCTGCACCGCCGTGTTGACAACTCTGATTGTGACCGTGCTGCCCAAGGTTGCGTACAATCGGTTCAAACATTTGCGGCGGGATCGACAGATAGTACAAACGGTCCATGCACTCGCCTTGCGCGCCTTCGATGCCGTTGAGCAGCTCGAGGAGTTGGTCATATTCCGCACCGTCGGTCAGGCTCATCTGGTGCATGCGGAGTGACTTTTGGACTTTGTGCATCGCCTCGGGATCGCAGACATTGTCGACCTCATTGACGCAGAGTTCGACTTGCGCAAGGAGTTGCTCGGCGCTGACATCGCGCCGGGTAATACCCAGGATAATCGTATCCGGGTGCACCAGGTCATCCTTGAACATATGATAGATTGCTGGCAGCAGCTTACGCTGCGCCAGGTCGCCGGTGATGCCAAACAGGATTATGATGGAGGGTTTGATGGGTCGGTCTCCTCGGTTTTTTCGGCGTGTCTCTCTTCGTTAAGCGCGTGGCCGCCGAATTTGTTGCGCATCGCGGCCAGTAGTTGGGTTGAGAAATTGGTGCCGCTGTGGTCGGGGTTTTGGCTGGCGAGGCGCACGTCAAACGAGGCCTGGATACTTGGTAGCGGTATGCCTAAATCTTTGGCTGTCTCGAGGGTCCAGCGCGCCTCGCCAGATTCGGCGACGAAGCCGTCGATGCCGGCCAGGGTTGGGTTCTCTGCCAGAGCCTCGGCGCTCAGCCGGTTGAGACTGGAACTTATGATACTTCCCTGTTGCCAGAGATTGCCGGCGGCTGCCAGGTCGAGTTCTTTGTAGGGGCCCTCGCGGAGCATGCGGTAGCCTTCGGCCAGGCTCTCCATGATGCCGTATTCGATGGCGTTGTGGACCATTTTGACGTAGTGGCCGGAGCCAGACGGTCCGAAGTGATGGTAGCCGCCGCTGGGCTTGGCCAGCGTTCGCAGGGCTGGCTCGACGATTTCGAAGCTGGGCTTGTCGCCACCGAGCATCATGCAGAAGCCATCCTTGAGACCCATGATACCGCCGCTGGTACCGCTGTCGAGCAGGATCATCCCGTTGGCGACGACGACTTCATTGTGGCGGCGGGTCAGCCGGTAATCGGAGTTGCCACCATCGATGATAATGCTGCCCTTCGGGATCAGGCTGAACCAGGTCGCCAGCTCGCTTTCGATTATCGCGGCTGGTAGCATAATCCACAGCACCACCTGTTCGCCATCTTTGAACTGGGCGGCGGCTTCTTGCTTGGTCTTGGCTGGGATGGCCCCGAAGCCGGCAGCAGCGTCGACCTTATCGGGACTGCGGTTGTGGGCGATGACTTTGTGGCCGTCCTGGGCTAATTTTTGACAGATTTGCATACCCATCCGGCCGAGGCCGCTAATAATAATTTTCATATGCTGAAGTCCTTTCTATCCGATTTGATCATTATAGACATATGATTCTGGGAGTTGCTTGAGGATTTGGGCTGGTTGGACCTCAAGTGGCAGATCCTTCTCTGTTAAATTGGTGAGCGCCGTCAGCTTCTCAGCGCCAAATGCAAAGACGTAAGCCACGGTGACCTGCAGGATCGCCTTCGGTGTCAAAGTGATGCGCGTGAGACTGTCTGTCGGATAGCCAAACGCTAAATCCGCCGAACTGACCGCCGCTGAGCCTGGCAAAACGCCGGCTATGTG
>DHXQ01000032.1:20395-22675 GCA_002413755.1 Candidatus Saccharibacteria bacterium UBA5152
CGCTGGGTGGTCTCCTCCAGAGATAATCCGGGTTGTAACACGGCGTGGACACTGGCTTGTTGGGCGGCGAAGCCGGCCAGCTCGAGTTGGACGGTGTTGGAATCCTTGTGGCCGATTTCGCCGTAGCGCTCGTCGGTCAACATAACACTGAGGTTGGTGGTGAGCTCGGCCGGCAGCTGGTGGCTAACCGCGGCACTGAGTGGGATGTTTGAGCCCCCCGGCACAAGCCACAGCACGTGTTTGCCGGCCGAAAGTTCAGCAATGAGGCGCTCAGCCAAAGGCTGGACGCCGTCCATCATCCCCGAAACCCTCACAAATTTCATACTCTTATAGTACACCCGCGCCGAGGGTTTCGACGACTCATTCGTAGGCTTGGCTGCGGCCTTTGACGTGGATGTATTTGGTAATTTTACCGTCGAGCAATAGATGGCTAAAGTAGCCCACGAGTGCTGCCCCGTAAATCACTAAGGCCAGGTCGAGATAGGTTCGATTGTACAGATACGGCACAACCAGTATCGGGAGTGGCACCAGGATCATGGCCGGCTTGCTATGGGTCCAGCCGCGGTGGTGGCCCATGATCGGCAGCATGGCGATCAGACCCAAAAACGCGGCTGCCGTTATCCGACCGTTGTACAGCAGGAATATATCAGCGATGAAGGCTAATCCATAGAATATATCCTGGCCCTTGGAGTTGGTGTCGATATCTGGAAATAGCCCAAATAAAATCGCAATTACGAATAAGCCAACCAGCAGTTGGACATCACTGACGACATGATGGTTGGTGCCGAGAACACCGGCTGGTGCAAGCGATAAGGCGCCAGCGTAGACAGCGGCAGCAGCCGTGGCACCCACAATGTGGCCTTTGTATCCGGGCATTAAGCGAAACCCAGTTGCAACAGCAAGGCGCCGGCCACAGCCACCAGTGCCATTATGCCAAGTAGTTTGCGAAAGCGGCTGTGGCCGCCGGCAACCTCACGCACGCCCCAATACGTCAGGGCGGCGTAGGCGATAATCGCGAAAGCCTTCTGCCAGAAACCTTTGTAGCTGATCAGGGATAGGATGATAGTGACCGTGAAGATGATCAGTGAGGCGTTGGCCGGCTCGCCAATGACGTATTTGCCTTTGCGGACGGTCAGGTCTTTGAACCACCAGTCGAGATGGCTTCTCATTGATTTCATACTTCTAGTTTACCCTACTAGTGCTTATACGCTAGTTTTCGGGGTCGAATTCGTCGATAATTTCGCGGTTCAGGATTTTTTCAATGACATCTTCGATGGTGATCACGCCGATAACGGGATCGTCGGCGTCCGCGACGCTGTTGTGGTTTTCGTCGTCGCGCACCAGAAATAGGTGACTTTTGGTCTGGATAAACCGACTCAATACCGTGTCGAGTGGGCTGTCCATCGGCACATCGAATATCCGGTCGCGGTACACGTGGCTGACGGGCACTGGCAGCTCTTCACCGAGGATATCTTTCATATACAAAATGCCGATATAGTCTTCCTGATGTTTGTCGTAGACTGGGAAGCGGCTGTGACCGACCCGCTTCAGCCGCGATAGCAGTGCCATATCGATTTCATCTTCGGAATCGACGGTAACGACTTCAGCCAGCGGCGTCATCACCTCTTTGGCCAGAACCTGACTGTAGGCCAATGCCCCGCTGACGATCCGGCTTTCGTCGATGTCGATGCCGCTAGCTCGGCCATGCTCTTTGGCGTGCTCATCGACCAGATGAGTTAGCTCTTCGCGGGTAAAGATGGTTGGCAACTCTTTGCCGAGTAATCTATCCAGCAGCCAGGTCAGCGGTCGGGCAATCGGCCAAAAGGTCACGAAAATGATATCAAGTAACCAGAAAAAGTAGCGGCTGAAGCGGTAACCTTTGCGAATAAAGATGGTCTGGGGCACGATTTCGGCGAAAATCGTCACCATCAGGGTGGTGATAATACCGGCAGCCAAACCGCCGGCTACGTGTTCAAGAACAAGTGATAATGTCGAAATAACGGCGACGTTACCGAGTAGTACGCAGACGATCAAATAGGTACCATTCTTGCGGTAGGTGTAGAGTTTGGCGGCCACTATGTCGCCGTGCGCAGCTTTGCGTTTCAATTCCGACGGCCGGATCATCATCAAGCCAATATTCAAACCTGAAAAGGCGGCACCGAAGATCAATAACAACAAACAGAGAAATAGAGTTACAGGTAATGACATCGGGCTAGTTACGAACCGTAGTGGTTAGAGAAAGGTTGCACATGAGTGACATATATTAGTTGTGTATTATAC
>DHXQ01000032.1:22860-26040 GCA_002413755.1 Candidatus Saccharibacteria bacterium UBA5152
CGCTCTTTGTGCTCGTCTTTGATCGAACCGTCCTCGTTGAACATCTTGTCGACAAATGGGAAGTAGACGTCCCACGACAGCACCACCAACCCGGTCTCACGGATGGCTGGCACCAGGGCTTCGACGGCTCGCGTACCGCCCCAATTGCCATCGCTTGCCCCAGCCAATGCAACAGGTTTGTGGTTGTATAGCGCGAGTTCACTATCCAGCATCCGCTTCAGGCTGCCCGGAAAACTGTGATTGTATTCGGGGGTAACGATAAAGAAGGCATCCGCCTTGGCGACGATCTCGCTGTAGCGCGGATCCTTGCCCCCGGGGTCATTACCGTCGCCCGGGAAGTTAAAATCAACCGGATCTACGAAAATAATCTCGACATCGGGCAGTGTGCGGCCGAGGTCAGCGATATAATGGGCAGCTTTGATAGATTCACGCTGGACGCGGGTGGTGCCAGCCAGGACGGCGATTGTGAGTGGTTGCATGTCTCTAGTATAGCGCAGTCAGTTTCGCGCGTCGGCGACTGTGCTCGGTTACTGCTCTAACTTGTGGATCTGGTCATGGTTGAGCCCGTAATAATGCCCAATCTCGTGCCAAATGGTGTGGCGGATCTGCTCACGCATTTCGTCCGGCGAGTTGGCAAACATCGCCAGCGGATGCTTAAAAAGTGTTATCTTATCCGGAAATATCCGTGTCTGCCCCTGACGTGATGATAATGGCACACCCTCATACAGCCCATACAGCGATTGGTCGTCTCGCAGCATCAATTGCTTGCGCTGCTCCTCTGTCGGGTCGTCCTGGCGCAGTATGGCGACATTCTTGATCTGTTTGACGTGCTCGCCCGGCAGACTGTCGAGGGCATCGTTAATCAGCTCATCAAATTGTTCATCTGTTATTTCTATCACCCGTCAATTGTATCAGGTTGATCTGTTTGGCCGCCTCTCCTTTCTAGAGACTCGGTAATTTGTGCATCGTTTGTGATCTTTTGTGTACACAAAATGCGGAGTGGGACAAAGGCGGGGTATACTAATCTCCAATAATTGGGAGGAACAGATGAAAAAGGCAAAGAAAACGCAGATAATCCATGTCAGGGTCGATGAAGAGATGAAGCAGCTACTCGATGCGGCGGCTGTTGAGAGCGGGGTTACGGCTGCCAGCTTGGTGCGGGCATGTGTCAAAGAGATGCTCCGGAACGGCGGGGCGCACTTTATGCTGCCGGAAAACATGCGGATGCCGCTGGAGTTGGAGGAAGCACTGCGCCAAAAAAGCCTGGCATCTATTAATGAAGAGCTTCGGCAGCGGCGATACCGGCAGATGCGGAAATATATGGCAAACCGGCCAATACCCCGGCGGAGTTTTTAGAACCAGCGTTTTTTGCGGAAGAAGGCGACGGTGAAGGCCATGCAAATGGCGATTATGATCAGGACTTCGATGAAAGCGTTGTGGTGATGCATCCACGGTACAGGCACGTTCATGCCGAACAAGCCGCCGATGATGGTTGGGATGGTCAGGAAAATGGCGATCGAGGTCAGGCGCTTGAAGGTATTGTTCAGGTTGTTGGTGGCGATGGCGTCATAGGCTTGGCGGATGTTGGTGAGGGTCAGCAGCCGAGATTTGGTGAGTTCGATCAGCTCGTTGGTACCGAGGCGCAAATCTTCCAGTAGTTCCCTGTCGTCTTCGCTGAGGCGCAGGAATTTGGTACTACCCAAGGTGGTTAGTAGCATGCCGGCCGGCTGCAATGCGCCGACAAATTCGTTGAGGTCTTCTTCGAGTTCGATGATGGCTACAAAGGCTGGATTGCTGATTTGGGATTGGCGTAATTGGCTGCGGAAACGCAGAATCTGCTTGGAGGCTTGAATGATTTGGCGCTCGTACGACAGGTTAACTTCTTCCATGATCTGCACCAGCAAATGGGTCCTAAGGGTGGTGACGACGCCATCTTCGACGTTTTGGCCATGAGTAAATGGCCTCAGTAAGTCGGTTTGGGCGCGCATGACAGTGATCAGATAATCGGGAGTGGTGATCAGCAGTAGCGGCTCGGTGGCGATTTCCTTGCCTTCGGGGTAGCAATAACGGGTATAGACATAGACCTGGTTACCACTTTTCTCGAGACGCGGCGCTTCGTAGATGTCGACGGCGTCGGCCAGCAGGTCGCGGTCCAGCCCGTAGCTTTCGGCCAGCTCATCAAGTTCCAGCTCATCGGGCCCGATAACAGAGATCCACGAGCCAGGCTTGGGCTCGGTAATAGGCTCGGCAGCAGCCGCCTCGCGGTCATTGTAATAAACCGTAATCATCTTAGGCTCTATTGTACCCCAGCCGCGCAATAAGCATAAGCCCTAATGCAGGCCCGAGATGACGGACTACTTGCCGGCGCGTTTGCGCTTGTTGGGATCGAGTTCGCGCTTGCGGAGACGCAGGCTCTTTGGTGTTACTTCGAGGAGTTCGTCGTTTTCGATGAAGTCGAGGCATTGCTCGAGGCTGAAAATGGTCGGTGGGGTCAATTGAACGACGCCGTCAGAGGAGCTAGAACGCATGTTGGTCAGGTGCTTCTGCTTGCAGACGTTGATTTCCATGTCTTCGTTGCGCTGGTTGAGGCCGATGATCTGGCCGGCGTAGACTTTTTCGGCTGGGCCGACGAAGGTAGTGCCACGGGCTTCGGCGTTCTGTAAGGCGTATGGAGTGGTCAGACCCTGTTCAAAACTAATCAGTACACCGCTCCGCAGCTGCTGCAGGGCTTGGCCTTTCGGCTGGTAGCCAGTGACCAGGCTGTTGATGACCGCGGTACCTTTGGTGCCGGTCATTAGGATGCCGCGCAGGCCGATGAGGGCGCGGGTCGGCAGTTCGTAGACTAGCTTGGTGACGCCCTTCGGGCTAGCAAACTGTTCAATGAGGTTAGCCCGGCGCTGGCCGAGCTCCATCTGGACAGTACCGACGTGTTCGGCTGGCACTTCGATGATGACTTCCTCGATCGGTTCCTTGGTTTCGCCGTCTTCTTCGATGGTGACAACCTGTGGCCGGCCGACTTCGAATTCGAAGCCTTCGCGGCGCATGGTTTCAATCAATACGGACAGGTGGAGTTCGCCGCGGCCGGAAACCTTGAAGCCAATGCCTTCGGTCTCGACGCGCAGGCCGACGTTGGTCTCCAGTTCCTTCTGCAGGCGGTCGCCGATCTGGCGGCTGGTGTTG